>JBKOZM010000021.1:0-6989 GCA_046725855.1 Chloroflexota bacterium
GATCAGATCGGTCCGCGACCGGTGAGCAGATGACACGATCGAGGCCCCGACTGCGGGTCGATCGTGCTGTACGTCAGGGCCTCGGAGTTGGATCGGCCTCGAACGCGGCGAGCTCCTCGGCGGGCATGCCGTAGGTGTGGCGCTCCTCCGGGTAGGCACCCGATCGGACGTCGGCCACGAACGCCTCGAGCGCCTCGCGGATGACGGTGGCCAGGTCCGCGTAGCGCTTGACAAAGCGCGCAACGTGCCCCTCGGTGAGGCCCAGCAGGTCATGGTAGACGAGCACCTGCCCGTCGCAATCGGGACCGGCGCCGATCCCGATGGTCGGGATGGCAAGCTCCGCGGTGATCCGCGCCGCGACGGGCGTAGGGACCGCCTCGAGCACGATCGAGAAGCAGCCGGCCTCCTGGAGCGCCAGCGCGTCGGCGACCAGCCCGCGCGCCTTGGCCGCCGTCCGGCCCTGCGCCTTATAGCCGCCCAGGGCAGTGACCGACTGCGGCGTCAGCCCGATGTGTCCCATGACCGGGATCCCGGATTCGACGATGGCTCGGACCCGCGGCAGCATGCGGCCGGCGCCCTCGAGCTTCACGACGTCGGCGCCACCCTCCTTGACGAAGCGAATGGCGTTGCGCACCGCGTCCTCGTCGGAGACCTGGTACGAGCCGAACGGCATGTCGCCGACCACGATCGGGCGGCGCACGGCGCGGGCCACGCTGCGGGTCATGAAGAGCATCTCGTCGGTCGTCACCGGCACGGTCGACTCGTGCCCCAGCACCACCATGGCGGCGCTGTCACCGACCAGCACCATGTCCATTCCCGCGGCCTCTGCCAGGCGCGCGCCGGCCGCGTCGTAGGCGGTCACCATGGCGATCTTCGTGCCGCGCTGCTTCATCTCCAGCAGCTCGGGGATCGCCAGCTTGGCAGGGACCTGCGCCTCGCCGGCGCTGGTGTGGCTGGTGGTCATACCGCTAAGCCTCCTCCGCGAGGCGGACATTGTCTATCAAGCGCGTCGACCCGATGCGAACGGCGGCGGCCAGGGTGGGCCCATCCAGGTCCGCCTCGGCCACGTAGTCCACGCTCAGTCTGGGCTCGGCGTCAAGCATCGCCCGTGCGGCGGACGCTCCATCGGCGCCGGACCGATGCGCCCGCAGGCCGGCCTCCAGGGCCCGCGGCAGGGTCAGCGCGATCTCGCGCTCATCGGACGACAGGTAGGCGTTGCGGCTCGACAACGCCAGGCCGTCCGGATCGCGCACGGTGGGGACGGCCACGATCTCGAGCGGCAGGTTGAGGTCCCGCACCACCTGCTTCACGACGGCCACCTGCTGCGCGTCCTTCCGCCCGAAATAGGCTGCCGCCGGCCGCACGATGTCGAACAGCTTCACGCAGACGGTGGCCACGCCCCGGAAGTGGCCGGGGCGCACCGCTCCCTCGAGGGTGGTGGCCAGGCGACCCGGATCGACCCAGGTGTCGAAGCCGGCCGGGTAGATCTCCTCCGGCGCCGGCGCGAACAGGAGGTCGACGCCGGTCCCTTCGGCCTGCTGCGTGTCGCGCGCCTCGTCGCGCGGGTAGCGTTCGAGGTCTTCGCCCGCGCCGAACTGGGCGGGGTTGACGAAGAGGCTGACCACCACGACTTCGCAGCGCTCACGCGCGGCGCGCATCAGCGCCAGGTGGCCCTCGTGGAAGGCGCCCATGGTCGGGACCAGGCCGATGGCGTCGTCGGGACCCGCGGCGAGCGCAGCCCGCAGCTCGACGGCGGTGCGCGCGATCCTCACGGGCGGGTGGCCTCGGCCAGCGCGCGGTAGAGGGGCACGAGGTCCGGCGCCCGCTCCTCGAGGGCGCGCAGGTGCGCCTCCACGGTGGTCCAGTCGCCGCGCGCGATCGGTCCGGTCAGGGCGAACCCGTTCTCGATCGTGCGGGTCATGAGCGGGACGAGGGCCTCGGGTGGCGCATCGGTTGCCTCAAGCAGACGGGCGGCAGCCCGGTACAGGGTCACCAGGAAGTTGCTGGCCATCGCGGCTCCAGCGTGGTACAGGGGCTTGTCGGCATCGGCCAGTGGGAAGGGGCGCAGCCCGAGCGTTTCGGCCAGCCAGCGCCCGGCCTCGGCCGCCTCATCGGTCTCGGCAGTGACGGCCGCCCAGGCGCCGTCCAGCTGCTCCGCCCCCCGCTCGCGCGAGAGCGTCTGCAGTGGGTGCACGCTGAAGCGAAGGATGTGCGGTGTGAGGGCGGCGAGCGAGGTCGCTCCCGAGACGTGTGCGACCCATGGACCGATCGGGACGCGCTGCGCCACCTCGGCGATCGCCGCATCCGGCACGGCCAGGAGGATCAGGTCGGCGTCGGCGAGCGGCTCGCGACCGCTCCGCACGCTCAGCCCGCGCTCCGCCAGGCGGGCGGCCAGGGCGCCCCCGGCGCGGCCCGTCCCGACCACGCGGACCGAGCTGATCATGCCGTGGAGTCTGCCACACTGAGCCCGATGCGCACGCTGACGCGAACCGAGGCGCGGCGGCTCACCATCCTCGGCCAGCTGCTGGCCGGACCCCGCCCCGGATCGGCGCTCGAGGTCGTGCAGCGCCTCGGCAAGGTGCAGGTCGACCCAACCGCCGTGGTAGATCGTGCCGAACGGCTGACCCTCTTCAGCCGCCTGGGTCCCTACGACGTCGACGAGCTGCGCCGGTTGCTCGAGGAGAGCCGCCAGCTGTTCGAGTACGGCGCGCACCTCATCCCGACGGCCGACCTGGCGCTGCACCGACCCGTGATGCGCCGCTTCCCGCGGCCGGAGTACACCCGCGGCCGGTACGAGGCCGAGTGGCTGCGCGACAACGCCGGCTTCCGAGCCTACATCCTGTCCGAGCTGCGGTCGCGTGGCCCGCTCCTGTCGAGAGACCTGGACGACCGCGCCGAGGTGCCGTGGCGCACCGGCGGCTGGAACGACGGCAAGAACCTGAGCCGCATGCTCGAGCTGCTGTGGAAGGGTGGCGAGATCGCCATCAGTCGCCGCGAGGGGAGCCAGCGCGTCTGGGACCTGTTCGAGCGGGTGCTGCCGGTCGACGACGAGGAGCCGCTTCCCGACGAGGTAGTGGCAGTCGAGACCATGGAGCGGCAGCTCCACGCTCGCGGCTTCGACCATCCGAAGTTCGGTACCGCGCTCGACTATCGGCTCCCCGCGCGCGAGGTGGCGCTCGAGTCGCTGCTGACCGATGGCCTGGCCATTCCGGTGGCGGTCGAGGGGCTGCGCGGCGAGTGGCTGGCGCACGCCGGCCTGCTGACCGAGCTGGACCGTGACGATTGGCAGCCGCGGACTACGCTGCTCGGCCCGTTCGACCCGCTCGTCGGCGATCGAGAGCGGGCCGAGTCCCTCTTCGACTTCCGCTACCGGCTGGAGATCTACGTGCCGCCGGCGAAGCGCAATTTCGGCTATTACGTGCTGCCGATCCTGCACGGCGATCAGCTCATCGGTCGCATCGATCCGGCCTTCGACCGCAAGCGGCTGGTGCTGGAGGTGAAGGCGATCTACCCAGAGCCCGATGCCCCCGCCGACGCCTGGCCGGCGGTCAGCCAGGCGATGGACGAGCTCGGCGCCTGGCTCGGCGCGAAGGAGGTGCGCTTACCAGCCCTCCCCGCGCCGTGGGGTTGAACGCCTTCGCCTAGCGCAGCACTCCGCGGAGTGCCGAACGAGCCGCATGCCAGCCACAGAGTCCGTGGACGCCGCCGCCCGGCGGGGTCGACGAGGAGCAGATGAAGAGGGTTGGATCGGGCGTGGCATACGGGTCCAGCCGAATGGTCGGCCGGGTGAAGAGCTGCCGCACGTCCTGGAGGCCGCCGTTGATGTCGCCCCCGACCAGGTTGGCGTTATGTGACTCCAGGGCCGCCGGCCCCATCGCCGATCGGCCGATGATTCGCTGCCGGAATCCCGGCGCGTAGCGCTCGACCTGCGTCAGGATCGGCTCGCTCATGTTCATGCTCGAGCCATTTGGGACGTGGCAGTAGGCCCACACCGTGTGCTTGCCCTCCGGCGCCCGCGAGGGATCGAACATGGACGATTGGGCGACGAGGACGAAGGGGCGGGCCGCATGCCGGCCTCGCGACACCGCGCGTTCCGAGGCCGCGACCTCAGCTGCAGTGCCGCCCAGGTGCACCGTGCCCGCCTGGGAGACCTCGGGATTCGCCCAGGGGATCGGCCCGTCCAGTGCCAGATCGAGCTTGAAGACGCCGGGCCCATACCGGTAGTGGCGCAGCTGCCAGGCGTACGGGCCGCGGAATCGGTCGCCGGCGATGGCCATGATCTGGCGCGGGGTCAGGTCCATGAGCACGGCCCGATGCGGCGGCAGCTCGGACAGGCTCGTCACCCGCCGGCCGGTCATGATGACGCCGCCCAGCGAGCGCAGGTACGACGCCAACGCATCGGCGATCGACTGGGTGCCGCCACGCGGGATCGGCCAGCCGATGGCATGGGCGCTGGCCAGCAGCGAGAGCCCAAAAGCACCGCTCGTCAGCTGCTCGAGGGCCAGGAAGGAATGGGCAGCCGTTCCGGCCAGGACGGCGCGGGCCTCCGGCTTCCGGAAGCGACGCCAGAGCAGGGACGCTGGCTGAATGGCCCACAGGCCATATCGAGCGAGGACGAAGGGGTGCAGGAGAGGCTCGCGGATGCGGATCGGCCCCATCACCGCGCGCACGATCAGGTCCCAGTCGCGCGCGACGGCGCCGACCATGCGGGCATAGGCATCGCCGTCTTCGCCGAGGCCCGATGCCGTGGCTGCGACGTCGCGGCGAATCAGGGCGGCCGAGCCGTCGTCCAGCGGATGGGCCAGCTGGACGGGTGGCTCGATCCAGTCCAGGCCATGCTCGGCCAGCGGCCAGGCCCGCAGGACGGGCGACCCGCGGCCCAGGGGATGGATCGCCGAGCAGACGTCATGGACGAAGCCCGGCAGGGTGAGTGCGGCTGAGCGTGCGCCACCCCCGATCGTGTCGTTGGCCTCGACCACCAGCACGCTGCGCCCCGCACGGGCCAGCGTGATCGCCGCAGCCAGGCCGTTGGGCCCGGCGCCCACGACCACCGCGTCGTAGCGTGCCCCTTCGCTCACACGACGAGTATCCGTCCTCGAGGCGGTGGGGGCTCGGCCGACGGTGTTCTGCGGCCCAGGCGACCTCCATCGGCTCAGGGGCCGGATGGGCCGTCCGCGTAGATCTGGTCCGCGTAGCACCAACGCCAGTCCTCGCCGGGCTGGACGGACTGGATGGCTGGGTGGTCGGTCTCTCGGAAATGGGCGGTGGCGTGCCGGTTGGGGGACTGGTCGCAGCAGCCCACGTGCCCGCAGGTCAGGCACATGCGCAGGTGGACCCACTGCCCGCCGGTCAAGAGGCACTCGTGGCAGCCGTCGTCGGACGGGGTGACGTTGACCGGTCCGACGACGTGCTCGCAGATCTCCTCTTCGTCACTCACGCCGGAATGGTAATCGTCCGCTCCTCCGCGCCGCGCAGGAGGGTCACCTCCAGCGGGGCGTCGGCGGCCAACGAGCCCATGGCCTCGAACAGGTCGTCGCCGCTCGTCACCGGACGTCCGGCGGCCGCCACGATCAGGTCGCCCTCGGCGATGCCCGCCTTCGACGCGGGCGAGTCATCCTCGACCTCGCGGACGAGCAGCCCGTCGCGCTCGTCGAGCCCAACTGCGCGGCGCAGCTGTCGCGCCACGTGTGCGGGGGCCAGGCCTACGCCAAGCCGTCGCGGCTTCGGCGCCTCGCCGCGGCCGAGGGCCGCAACCCGGTCGCGCAGCGCGGCGTCGGCTGCGATCGCCTGGTAGAAGCCGTTGCCCAGCCGGTTCGTGTTGATGCCGAGCAGCGCCCCAGCGCCGTCCACGATCGGCCCGCCCGAGGAGCCGGGAAGCAGGGGAGCGGTGTGCTCGACCGCGCCGGCAACCCGCCGTCCGCGCGGGCCGCGGAAGGCGCGTCCAACCCCCGACACGAAGCCGAACGTCACGCGCACGCCCTGTCCCGCGGGGTTGCCGATGGCCACCACCGGGGAGCCGATGCCCAGCGCCGAGCCGTCACCCCAGCTGATGGTCGGCGCGCCGCCGGTGTCGACGCCCACCACCGCCAGGTCGCCGTCGGCATCCACGCCGAGCACCTTGCCGTCCGCCTCGCGGCCGTCGCCGAAGAAGACGTGCACCTCGTCGCCGTGCAGGTTGTGGGCGTTGGTCAGGACCTTGCCGTCCTCAACCACCACTCCCGAACCGCCCCGCCATCGGTTGCCAATGCCGACGGTCGACGCTCCCGCCGATTCCGCAATCCCGGCGATTGCCTTGCCCAGGTCGTCGATCGGACCCATCGGGCCTTGCCTCCGTTGCTAGGATGTGACTTGCAATGCGCAAGTTACACCTCTCGACCCGGGTGTCAAGACCGATGGCGTACGATCCGCGCATGGCCTCGCCGGAGTCCCCCCTGGGTGCCGCGCTCGAGCGGGTGGGAGACCGATGGAGCCTACTCATCGTGGAGGTGCTGCTGGCCGGGCCGCGGCGCTTCAACGAGCTTGCCGAGGCAGTCACTGGGATCGCGCCGAACATCCTCGCCGATCGGCTGCGCCGCCTCGAGGCCGTGCGCGTGATCCGCGCGACGCCCTACTCGCAGCGGCCGCCGCGCTTCGCGTACGAGCTCTCCGACGAGGGCGCCGAGCTGGCGGGTGCGCTGCGCCTCCTGGCCGACTGGGGCGCGCGGGTGGCCCGTGATGCCGAGCCGATGCGCCACGCCGCCTGCGGCACGCCCCTCGAAGCGCGCTGGTTCTGCCCGACCTGCGCCCGCGCCGTGGAGAGCGCCGAGGCCGACGAGGTGCGGTACGTCTAGCAGCCGTCCGCGCCTCCGCGCCACACAGCACGGTGAGTGCTGTTTTGTCACCAATGCGGTGCGCTGGCGGTACGGGTAGGCACGCTGGGTACTGCCAGCGCACAGATTCGCCTGACATCGGTCAGTCGTAGGTCTCTCAGTGCTGCGAGGGAGATGCAT
>JBKOZM010000022.1:0-7912 GCA_046725855.1 Chloroflexota bacterium
CGGTGCCGCTGGACGAGATGATCGACGCGGGGCTGGCGGCCGGCTAGCGCGCGCCCTTCTCGCTTTCCACTCGGAAGCGGTCGAGCGATGGCTCGCCGGCCGGGGATCGCCGCTCGAAGGCCTGCATCGTCTGCTCGAGCAGCGTCATGGTCGTCACGGGCCCCACGCCGCCGGGCACCGGGGTGATGGCGCTGACCACCGGCCGCACGGCGGCGAAGTCGACGTCGCCCACGATGCCATCGGCAGTGGTGTTGATGCCGCAGTCAATGACGACCGCCGAGCGGTTGACCATCTCGGCGCGAACCAGGCCGGGCTGTCCGGCGGCCACCACCAGGATCTCGGCGCGCCGGGTCTCGCGGGCCAGGTTCCGCGTGCGGCGGTGGCAGATAACGACGGTGGCGTCGGCCGCCAAGAGCAGCGACGCGACCGGGCGGCCGACCACCGCCGAACGGCCGATGCCCACCGCCCGGCGTCCGACGATCGGGATCTCATAGGTGTGCAGGATGGCCATCACCGCCAGCGCGGTGGCGGGCACGAAGCCGCTGTAGCCGCGCGACACCCGGCCGGCGTTGAGCGGCGTGGCGCCGTCGACGTCCTTGGCCGGATCGATGAGCGCCAGCACCTCCGCCGCCTCCAGGTGAGCGGGGACCGGCTGCGCCACCACGATGCCGGTGATCGCCGGGTCGCGGTTCAGGGCGCCGATGCGCGCAGCCAGGTCGGACAGCGCGATGCCCTCCGGCGGCATGACGTCGATCGGCTCCACGCCCACGCTCCGCGCCGCTCGACTCAAGCTACTGGCGTACACGGCCGGCGGTCCGGCATCCGTGAAGCGCACGATCGCCAGGCGCGGCCGGTCGTCGGTCTCCGCGGCCAGGGCGGTGCCGCGCTCGGTCAGGTCGCGCCACAGGCGTGAGGCGACCGTCCGGCCGTCCAGCAGCCGCGCCGTCACGAAGGCTCGATCCTCGCGCCCACGACCTCCAGGGTCTGGCGCTCCCGCTCGCTCGCCACGCCTTCGAGGCGCGCCATGTCGCCCGGCGCGGAGCTGCGCAGCGGCTCATCGGCGGGCAGGTAGGGGAGGTTGATCCGGACGTTGAGGAGCGCGCCGCGCACCGCGGCCGATGCCAGCTGGGCAGCCACGCCGGCATCGCTCGCCGCGTTGCGGTTGCCGATCGGCGCGATGGTGTAGGCCAGCTCCAGGACCTCCGCTGCGACCTCGGCGGTGCGCAGCGGCACCCGTGCGGCCTCGACCATGGCCGTCCGCAGCAGCAGCTCGCGCGCCTCGCGCTCGGCCTCGCCGTGCCTCGGCAGTCGCCGGGCCTCCACCACCGCGCGGTACGCGACCGCATCCTCCTCGGCCAGCTCGAGGAGGAGGCCGCGGCGCTGCACCGCGGCCTGGTCGACGTCGCGCAGGAGGGCCTCGTTGGCGGCGGCGTCGGCCCGGCCGATGGTCAGCTCGGCGACCATCGAGACGAGGGCCGCGGCCATGGCGCCGGCCAGCGCCGCGGCGCTACCGCCGCCGGGGATCGGGTCCCGGCTGGCGAGGCGCGCGGTGAGGTCGCGGACGGTGAGGTCGGAGAGGGTCGTGGTGGCGTCGCCCATCGGCGATGTCCCTTTGTGCGCGGGCCGGCTGGCGCCGCGATTGTAGGGCTACACTCGGCAGCCATGACCGAGCCGAGCTGGCGCGTGGCGCTGATCTCGACCGTGCCACCGGTGGCCCAGAGCCTCACTACGGCGCTGCGTGAGCTGGGCCACGAGCCAGTGGCGGTGATCACTGCCCGCCGCGACGAGCCCATCGCGGACCGTCCCTCGATTTCGGACGAGACGGCGCCCGCCGGACTGGACGTCCTGCTGGCGCGTGACAAGTGGTCGATGGAGCCGCTGCTGCGGGCGACCAGACCCGACCTCGCGTTGTGCTGGGGCTTTCCGTGGCGGATCCCGCAGGCCGCGCTCGACGTGCCGCGGCTGGGCTCAGTGAACTGCCACCCCGCCCTGCTGCCGCGCCACCGCGGCCCCATCCCGATGGCGTGGGCCATCCGCGACGGCGACGCAACCTATGGCGTGACGTGGCATCGCATGGACTCGGAGCTCGACACCGGACCGATCCTGGCCCAGGCACCGGTCCCGATGGAGTCCGACGACTTCGACATCACGGTCGTCGGCCCGCGGATCGGGTCGGTGGCCATCGGCCTGTTGCCGAAGGTCCTGGCCAGGATCGCGGCCGGCGATCCGGGCGACCCGCAGCCGACCGACGGCGTCACCTGGGCCGGCCACTTCGGGGAGGACTATGCCGAAGTCGACTGGACGCAGCCGGCGCGCTGCATTCACGACCAGGCGCGCGCCTGGGCCTTCACCTTCGGGCTCTCGCCGGTGGTTGGTCCGGTGGCCACTCTGGATGGGCAGCGCGTGCGGCTGCTCCGCACCAGCCTCACCGATCCCGGCGGTGACGCCAGGCGCGTCGAATGCGGCGACGGGCCGCTGTGGATCGTGGAGTCGGAGCCGCTGGCCTGAGCAGCCAGCCTCAAGCTCAAGCGGCGGTGTCCAGCGCCTCCACGTACCACCTTCTGCGCCGCTCGTCGAAGACGAGCGAGGCCTGGCCGCCATCGGTCTCGACCAGGTAGGTCATTCGCGGGCCGCGGTCGGCCGGGTAGGCCGCGGTCTCGTCGCGGACGGCGTCCACCGCGGTGACGGTGAGCTGTCGGTCGCCGATCCGAACGCTGCCTGGACGGGATTGGCGCCGGTCCCATTGCACGCGTGCCTCGACCGGCGTGATCTTCACGAGAGCCATGTTTCTTACCTGCTCCTTCAGCGAGCGGATCGCCTGCACAGAGCACCGAACAGACGTTCGAATCAGGCCACGATGGTACGAACATCCGTTCGGTTTGTCAAGGCTCCGACTGGTCAGGGTTCCAGGTCGGCTGCCGGCGCCTCGGGCCGCTCGCCGAAGTCCGGGCGCCGGTGGTCGCGATGGCCGATGAGCCGCGCGCGCGTGATGGCACGCTCTCCAAAGCGCTCGCGCACCGAGTCGATCGAGCGCGCGATGCGATCGGTCCGGTCCGGCGCGTCGAACAGGCTGAGCTGCTGGAACTCGCTGAGGTTGATGGCGGTCAGCCCGATCAGGCGCACTGCCCGTTCCGGGGCCCGCGCCTTGCGCAGGAGGGCCACGCCAAGCTCGTAGATCGGCTCCGCGTCACGCACCTGGTGGTCGAGCGGGGCCTGGCGGGTGATCGTGTCGAAGCCCTCGTAGCGCAGCTTGAGCTGCACGCCTCGCGCCGCCATGCCGTGGTGGCGGAGTCGCGTGGCGACCGACTCGGCCAGGTCCAGCAGGGTCGCTTCCAGTCGAGCGGGGTCGAAGACGTCGTGGTCGAAGGTCAGCTCATGACCGATGCTTTTCGGCGCCTGACTCGGCACCACCGGCGAGGGGTCGATGCCGCGGGCGCGGCGTGCGAGGTCGACGCCGTGCGTGCCGAAGCGGCGGCGGAGCGTCGCCTCAGACAGGGAGGCCAGCTGCCCGATGGTCGTGACCCCGTAGTCGGCCAGCGCCTGGCGCGATTGAGGGCCGACGCCCCACAGCCGGCTGACCGGCAGCGGGGCCAGGAACTCTGCCTCACCGCCGACAGGGACCACCACCAGGGCATCGGGCTTGCGCAGGTCGGACGCGACCTTGGCGCATAGCTTGTTGGTCGCGACCCCCAGGCTGACCACCAGGCCGACCTCTGCCAGCACGCGCTCCTTGATGCGACGCGCGATCGCCTCGCCGCTGCCGAAGGCCTCGCGGCTGCCGGTGACGTCCATGAAGGCCTCGTCCAGGCTGATCGGCTCGACCAGCGGAGTGAAGCTGGCGAAGATGCGCATCACCTGCGCGCTGAGCTCGCGATAGCGATCGAAGCGGCCCGGCAGGAAGACACCGGTGGGGCAGAGGCTCGCCGCCGTGCGCAACGGCATGGCCGAGTGGACGCCGAAGGCGCGCGCCTCGTACGAGGCGGCGCTCACCACGCCGCGCGCTCCGGGGTCGCCGCCAACGATCACCGGCTTGCCGCGCAGGGTCGGGTTGTCGAGCACCTCGACGCTGGCATAGAACGCATCGAGGTCGCCGTGCAGGATGGTGCGGCTCACGAGCGCAGCCTACGCGGCGGCCGCGGCCGCCGCCATCGGTCTAGGTCAGGCGGCGGATGACTCCGACGACCTTGCCCTGGACCTGGATCTCGGAGGCGTAGATCGGCTCCATCTCGGCGTTGGCGGGCTGCAGCCGGATGCGATCCTTCTCACGGTAGAAGCGCTTCAGGGTGACCCCGTTGTCCTCGAGCAGCGCCACCACGATGTCCCCGTCACGCGCGGTGGCCTGGGGCTGGACGACGACGTAGTCGCCATCGTCGATGAGCGCGTCGATCATGCTCTTGCCGCGGACGCGCAGGACGTATGAGTCATCGCGGGCCTGCAGCGAGCGAGGCACCTCCAGCGACTCCGCGCCGTCCGCATACGCCTCGATCGGCTGGCCGGCGGCAATCTCGCCGAGGACCGGCAGCGACAGCACGTCCCGCTCCATCGGCATGCGGAATGGAGTCACCCGGCTGGGCGCGCGCGGCGTGGTCTGGCGACGAGGCGCGCCGGTCCCGAGCTCGGCCTCACCCCGCGGCGTGAGGCGCAGGGCGCGAGATGAATGCTGCCCGCGCTCCAGCAGGCCCTCCCGCTCGAGGGCAATGAGGTGATGGTGCACGGCCGAGGTGGAGGCCAGCCCCACCGTCTCCGCGATCTCGCGGACCGACGGCGGGTAGCCGCGATCCGCCACGGTGCGGGCGATGCATTCGAGGATGCGCTGCTTGCGCTCGGCGTCGTGCCTGGTCATGTCGTGACGACTCTAGCCGAACATGCGTTCTATTGTCAACCGACGTCGACGCCACCTCTGCTATCATCGCCGCCCGCCCAGTTCACAGACCGGAGCCTCATCGTGAACCTGTCCGGCCGCTGGCGTTATGTGCGCCTCGCCCGCCTCGTCTGGAAGCTGCCGACCTACGCCCGCATCGTGTGGGGCCTGGCCCGCGATCCACGCACTCCGCTGCCGCTCAAGGCCCTGCTGGCCGCAGGCCTGACTTACGTGGTGATGCCGATTGATCTCATCCCGGACGCTATCCCGATCCTGGGCCAGGCCGACGACCTGACCGTGCTGCTGCTGGTGCTGGACCTGTTCATCGCCAACGCGCCGGCGGCGGTGCGCGCGGAGCATTCGGAGCGGGCGCGCAACGGGACCGCCGATCTGGATCGCGACCTGGCGCGGCTGCGCGAGCTGCTCGGCTCACGCTACGACGAGATTCGTGACCGGCTGCCGTCGTTGCTGGAGCGCTACGGTGAGCTGCGCGACGGGCGGTTCATCAGGCAGGTACTCGGCGACTGGCGTCTACGCCGGTTGCGTGGAAAGGACTCGACGCCGGCATGAAGGTGATCCTCAGGCACGACGTGAAGGGGCTCGGGCGCGAGGGCGACGTGCGCGAGGTCAAGGACGGCTACGCCCGCAACTTCCTGCTCCCGAGCGGGAAGGCGATGATGGCCGACGCCGGCGCCCTCAAGAACTGGGAGCGGCATCGCGAGGAACGCGAGGCGCGGGATCGATCCGAGCGGGAGAGCGCCGAGGCCACGGCCGAGCGCCTCCGCGCGATGAAGGTCGAGATCGCGGTGAAGGCCGGCGAGAAGAGCCGCCTGTTCGGATCCGTCACCAACCGGGAGATCGCGGCGGCGATCGGCAAGGAAGGGATCGAGATCGACCGCCACGCGATCCATCTCCGCGAGCCGATCAAGACGCTCGGCGAGTTCAAGGCCGACGTACGCCTGATGGCCGGCGTCGACGCGCAGGTCACCATCAGCGTAGTCCCCGCCTAGCGCGCCGGACTTCGGCGCGAATCACCGCCGCCAGGCCGACGGACGGCGAGAGCCACCGGTGGGCCGGGGTCGCTAGTCGCGACGCGCAGCTGTCACAACCGGATCGGATGCTTCGGCATGTGAGTCGGCGTCAGGCGCGGGCCAGCCCGCGGTTTTCCACAAGAATGTTCCTTCTCCACAGAAGGCGGCACTTTCCCACAACGGCCGCCCAGATGAGGGCTGGTGGACCGATGTCGTGGCGACCAAAGTTGGCGCGCCAATGAGCATCGACAAGCTGGCTCCGCAGGCGGTCGAGGCCGAGCAGAGCGTCCTCGGCTCGATCCTGATCGACCCAGAGGCGGTCCTGAAGGTCGCCGACTTCCTCCGTCCCGCCGATTTCTACCGCCAGCAGCACGCCGATATCTACGAGGCGATGCTCGGGCTCCACGGTCAGCGCGAGCCGATCGACCTGGTGACGCTGGCCGACGAGCTCGCCAGGCGCGACCGGCTCGATCCCGTGGGCGGGCCCGCCTACCTCGCCTCGCTGATGAACGCCGTGCCGACCGCGGTGCACGTCGAGCATTACGGCCGCATCGTCGAGCGCAAGTCGGTGCTCCGCAACCTGATCGCCGCCGCCGGCAAGATCGCGGCGGTCGGCTACGAGGAGGCCAACGACGCCGAGGTCGCCATCGACCGGGCCGAGGGGATCCTGTTCGAGATCAGCCAGCACCGGACCGTCGGCGGCTTCGAGTCGCTGGCCACGCTGTTGGGGCAGGCCTACGACCGGCTGGAGTACCTGCACGAGCACCGGGGCCAGATCCTGGGCATCCCATCGGGCCTGTCACAGCTCGACACCCTGCTGGGCGGCTTCCAGCCGTCGGACCTCATCATCATCGCCGCGCGGCCCAGCGTCGGGAAGACGAGCATGGCGCTGAACATCGCCCAGCACGCCGCGGTTCGGGAGACGAAGAAGGTGGGCGTCTTCTCGCTCGAGATGAGCAAGGAGCAGCTGGCGCTCCGCCTCCTGTCGGCCGAGTCGGGTATCAACCCCCGTCCGCTGCAGACCGGCTTCGTGGACGAGACCGACTGGTCGAAGATCGCGCAGGTCATGAACGACATGCACGGCGCGCCGATGTGGATCGACGACTCACCGGCCTTGACCGTCATGGAGCTGCGGACCAAGGCGCGGCGGCTGGAGGCGGAGCAACGCGGGCTCGACCTGGTGATCGTCGACTACCTGCAGCTGATGCAGGGCTCCAGCCAGCAGAAAGAACCGAACCGGGTCCAGGAGGTGAGCGAGATCAGCCGCGGGCTCAAGCAGCTGGCCCGCGAGCTGAAGGTGCCGGTCATCGCCCTGTCGCAGCTCTCGCGCGGCGTCGAGCAGCGCGGCAGCGCTGAGCCACGCCTCTCAGACCTGAGAGAAAGCGGCTCAATCGAGCAGGACTCGGACGTCGTGATCTTCCTCTATCGGGACGGCGAGCAGAACCCGGACAGTGAGGTCGAGCTCATCAAGGCCAAGGTTGCCAAGCATCGCAACGGACCGATCGGCGAGGTGCCGCTGCAGTTCCGGAAGTCGAATACCCGCTTCTACACCATGTCCGCGCGCGAAGAGGTTTCCGCCTACTGAGCGCGACGCTGGGCGCATGAGCGCTGTACAGGCCCGATCGCGCCGGTGTTAAGGAAATGCTATGCAGCCCGCGAGGCCGCGTGTATAGTCCGGCGTTGAACGTTCCGGGCCTCATGCTCGACCCGAGTCCGACCGATCCGGCACCTGCCGCACGCGATCAGCCCAGGCCAAGGGAGACAGCAGTCCGTCCAAACCCTGGTCCGGGCGTGCGACAGGTTGCCGGGGTCGAGCAGATTGGCCGGGCGTATTCAGCGACGGACTATACACACGGTTTCCGCAGGTGCATAGACCCTGTCGGACAGGCTGCGACGCTCAGTAGGCCTGGACCTCGACCTCGGCTGCTGGGAGGGGGTCATGGTAGCGCGACAAACGAAAGCGCCGCCTCGGCGGCGGCGCTCGCTCGATATGGTTTGGCGCGAGGATTCCGCTAGGCGC
>JBKOZM010000023.1:0-5679 GCA_046725855.1 Chloroflexota bacterium
CCCTGCGCGTGCGGCAGGCCGAACTGCTCAGCGAGTTCGAGCGCGCTTTCCGCGAGGCCGGCCTGCCGCTGTCGCACACGAACGCCACGCGGCCGCGCCCACGCCTGAAGTTCGCGGCCAACCTGCCGGTGGGGGTCGAGCTGCGCGGCGAGGTGCTGGACGCGTACTTCGACGAGCTGGTGCCGATCGGAAGGATCCAGGCCGCCGCCGAGCTGCTCCCCGAAGGGCTGGAGGTGGTCGATGCCCGGGAGGTGTGGCATGGCTTTCCGTCGGCCGCGTCACAGCTGCGCGGGGCGGAGTACGAGATCGAGGTGCGGGCGCGTGGCGGGGCGCCGGTGACGAGCGACGAGCTGCGGGGTGCGGTGGTCAGGCTGCTCGGCGCGTCGCGGCTGGTCGGGAAGCGGCGGCGAGGCGAGAGCGAGCGGCGCGCCGATGCCGGGTCGCGTGACCTGCGGCCGTTCGTCGAAGACGTCGAGGTGCTGGAGGTCGACGAGGCGGAGCGGCGCGCGCGACTGCGGATGATCCTGCGTCTCGACGCCAGCGGCGCCGGCCGGCCGGAGGACGTGGTCGACGCGCTGGACCTGCCGCTGGTGGCCGGTCCGGCGGTCCGGACCCGCCTCCTGTTCGTTGACACTCCCCCCATCGCCCGGTAGACTTCGCGCTCCCGCGAACGGTAGTCGGCTCGCTTCGCCGTGCGCCGCAACGATGCGTGCGCGGGACGCTCAGATCACCATTCGGAGAACGTCATGTACGCCGTCGTCAGCAGCGGCGGGAAGCAGTATCGGGTCGAGCCCGGCAGCACGCTCACCATCGAGCGGGTGGCGGCCGAGGCTGGCGCGACGCTGACCTTCGACCGGGTGCTGATGATCGGCGATGGAGACGAGGTGACGGTCGGAACGCCGGTCGTGACCGGGGCCTCGGTGAGCGCAACCGTGCTCGGCGAGGAGCTCGGCCCCAAGCTCGTCATCTTCAAGTTCAAGCAGAAGGTCAAGTACCGGCGTCGGACGGGCCATCGGCAGCACCTGATGCGGGTGCGAATCGACGCGATCAACGCGGACGGCACGTCGACGGCGAAGCCCAAGGCTGAGGCCACGGCAGAGCCCAAGCCCAAGGCTCCGCGGAAGGCCAAGGCAGGGCCAAAGGCCGATGCGGAGGCCGCACCAAAGGCAGCCAGGCCACGCGCCAGCCGCGCCAAGCCGGCGGCCGATGCCGCGGGGGCTGCGTCGGAGCCCGCCGAGAAGCCGAAGCCGGCCAGGCGCGCCACCACCACGCGCCGGGCGGCGAAGCCGAAGGCCGAGGAGTAACGAGGAATGGCACACAAGAAGGCCGGCAGCAGCAGCAAGAACGGTCGCGACTCGGCCGGTCAGCGGCTCGGCGTCAAGCGCGGCGACGGGCAGCAGGTGCTGTCCGGCACGATCATCGTGCGCCAGCGCGGCAGCACCTTCCATCCCGGGGAGAACGTCGCGATGGGGCGCGATTACACGCTGTTCGCCACCGCCGACGGCAGCGTCAAGTTCACCCACGAAACCCGCACCAAGAAGCGCGTCAGCGTCGTCGCCGGCGAGCCGGGAGCCCCGTCATGAAGAAAGACATTCATCCGCAGTACCATCAGGCGCAGGTCCACTGCATCGGTTGTGGCACCACGTTCACCGTGGGCTCGACCGCCGAGTCGATCCGCGTCGAGGTCTGCTCCAATTGCCACCCGTTCTACACCGGGACGCAGAACATCGTCGACACCGCCGGCCAGGTCGAGCGGTTCCAGCGCCGCATGGAGCGCGCGCAGCGCTAGTCGTGACATGCGCCGGCACCTGACCGGGTGGCCGGCGCGCCTGGCGCCCCACCTGCTGTTCATCGTCCCTGAGCTGCTGATGGCGGCTGGTCCGCTCGTCATCCAGACGGTGGCGCGCGCCGGGGAGCGGCCTCGCTTCCGAATGCCGGACTTCTTCTATGGCGGCCAGGCGCTGATCGAGGGCGTCATGATGCGCGGCCGCACCACCGTGGCCATGAGCGTGCGCCCGCCGTCGGGCGAGATTCGGACGTACTCCGAGCCGCTGCCCGGCGCGCTGCGGCCGGGACGCTGGATCAAGATCCCGTTCGTGCGGGGCGTGCTGGTCCTGTACGAGGCCCTGGTCCTGGGGACGCGGATGCTGATGCGCTCGGCTGCCATCGCCTCCGAGGGCGAGGACATCCAGATCAGCCGCCCGATGATGGTCGGCACCATGGTCGTCTCAATCGGCTTCGCCGTTGGCCTCTTCTTCGTGCTGCCGCTCTTCCTGTCGACCTTCGCGGAGGGCGCGACCGAGTCCGATCTGCTCGCCAACCTGGCCGAAGGCGTCATCCGGTTGGCGATCTTCGTCGGCTACATCGGCCTCATTGGCATGATGGGCGAGATCAAGCGCGTCTTTGCCTACCACGGGGCGGAGCACAAGGCCATCAGCGCCCACGAGGCGCAGCGGCCCCTCACCCCCGACGAGGTGGACCGTTTCTCCACGGCCCATACGCGCTGCGGGACCACGTTCCTGCTGATCGTGGTGGTGATCAGCATCTTCTTCTTCAGCCTGATCCCGCGGGGCGGCGTGCCGCTGCCGCTTCTGTTCCTGTCTCGGATCGCGCTGGTGCCGGTCATCGCCGCGGTCAGCTACGAGCTCGTCCGCTTCGGCGCCAGCCACTACGGCAACCGGCTGGTGCGCGCCATCTACCAGCCCGGCCTCTGGCTCCAGGCGCTGACCACCCGGCGGCCGGACCACGGCATGCTCGAGGTCAGCATCGCGTCGCTGGAGTCGTGCCTGGCCTCCGATCGGGAGGCGGGGGCTGCGGCCGAGGCCGCATCGGAAGCGCCGCGCCCCGACGTCGCCGTCAGCACATGATCGACCGCCTGCGCGAGATCGAGGCGCGGTACGACGAGCTGACGCGCGAGATGTCCACCCCCGAGGCCGCGACCGACCGCGGGCGCCTCGAGGAGCTGGGCCGCGAGCTGTCGCGGCTCGAGCCGGTGGTTGCGGCCATCCGCGCCTGGAACCGCACCCGCGAGGAGCTGGCATCGACCCGCGAGCTGGCCCGCGACACGGACGACGAGGTGCGTGCCATGGCGCGCGACGAGCTGGAAACGCTGGAGCGGCGCGAGGCGGAGCTGGCGGAGGAACTCAGGCTGCTGCTGGTTCCGCGCGACCCGAACGACGACCGTAACGTGATCCTGGAGGTCAGGGCCGGCACCGGCGGGGAGGAGGCGTCGCTCTTCGCCGCCGACCTGTTCCGGATGTACGCGCGCTACGCCGACCGCCGACGCTGGAAGATGGAGCTCCTATCCGCCAGCGAGAGCGAGGCAGGGGGCTTCAAGGAGGCGATCGCCGAGGTGACCGGCCGGGGCGCCTTCTCGCGCCTGAAATACGAGAGCGGCGTCCATCGCGTCCAGCGCGTTCCGGTGACGGAATCATCCGGTCGGATCCACACCTCGACGGCGACGGTCAGCGTGCTGCCGGAGGCCGATGAGGTCGAGGTGGAGATCCCGGACCGCGACCTGCGAATCGACGTCTATCGCTCGAGCGGGCCGGGTGGGCAGAGCGTGAACACGACCGATTCGGCGGTGCGCATCACCCACCTGCCGAGCGGCCTGGTGGTGGCGATCCAGGACGAGAAGAGCCAGCACAAGAACAAGGCCAAGGCGCTTGCCGTGCTGCGGGCCAGGCTCCTGGAGCTCGAGCAGCAGCGACAGGCGGAGGAGCGCGGCGACCAGCGCCGCTCGCAGGTGGGCAGCGGCGAGCGCGCCGAGAAGATCCGCACCTACAACTTTCCCGATGACCGGGTGACCGATCACCGCATCGGGCTGACCGTCCACAACCTGCCGGGCCTGCTGGAGGGCGATCTGGATCGTGTAATCGATCCATTGGCCCAGGCTGACGAGGCCGATCGCCTGGCACAGGTCGCCGGCGAATGACGCCCCCGCCCGAGGTCGCGCCCGCGAGCCCCGACGTGCGCTCGCTGGTGCTGTCCGCCACTGATCGCCTCCGCGCGACCGCTTCGCCGACGCCGCGCCTGGATGCCGAGCTGCTGGTCGCGCACGCCTTCGATCGCGATCGCACCTGGCTTCACGCGCACCCCGACGCGTCGCTCGACGAGCCAGAGGCGCGCCGCCTCGACGAGTGGGTGGAGCGCCGAGCGGCGGGCGAGCCGATCGCCTACATCCGCGGCTTCAAGGAGTGGCTCTCGCTGCGGATCGCCACCGACGCCCGCGCCCTGATCCCGCGCCCGGAGACCGAGCTGCTGGCCGAGGCCGCGATCGAGGAGATCGCCGGCCGGCTGGTCCGCGACGACGCGTCGATCTCCGTCTGGGAGGTGGCGACGGGGAGCGGCGCCGTGACGCTGGCCCTGGCGCTGCGCTTCCGGACCGCGCTGGCACTCGGCCGGGTGCGGCTGGCAGCCAGCGACGTCTCAGCCGAGGCGCTGGAGCTCGCGTCGGAGAACCTCGCCGCTCACGGCGTGGACGGCCTCGTGACGCTCGGCTGCGGCGACCTGCTGGAACCGGCGGTGCTGCCCGCACCTCTTCTGCCGGACGTGGTGATCGCGAACCTCCCCTACGTAAGGTCCGACGAGGTGGAGGCCGGCGCCGGCAGCCTGCGTTTCGAGCCTCGGGTCGCCACCGATGGTGGCCCGGACGGGATGGACGTCATTCGCCGGCTGCTCTCCCAGCTCCCCAGCCGCCTCGCGGAGGGCGGCGTGGCGCTGCTCGAGGTTGGCGAAGGGCAGGCGGACGCCATCCGCGCCATCCTTCCCACGCTGCCGATGCCGGCCGAGATGGCCACGCTGTCCGACCTGGCGGGCATCGAGCGCGTGATCAGGATCGACCGGGGGTGACCGATCGGCTGCCGGCGACGCCCGAGGGGCTGGCGGCGGCCGCGGAGATCCTGCGGGAAGGCGGGCTGGTCGCCTTCCCGACCGACACGGTCTACGGCGTGGCGTGCATCGGCATGCGTCCGGACCGGGTCCAGGCTCTCTTCGAGCTGAAGCAACGACCGGCGGAGAAGCAAATCCCCATGCTGGTGGCCAGCCTGGAGCAGGTCCCCGACGCGTGGGTTGTGGACGACCGGGCCCGGGCGCTTGCGGACCGATTCTGGCCAGGAGCGCTGACGCTGGTCCTCCCCGCCATTACGTCGGGCAGCAGCCAGGCGTTCCGCGCACCGGACCACGCGGTGGCACAGGCCCTGATTGATGCTGCCGGCCCGCTGCTGGCCACGAGCGCGAACATCAGCGGCCAACCGGACACGCTGGATGCGGAAGACGTTCTGATCGCGTTCGCCACGCAGCGCGACGGGCTGGACGCCGTGGTGGACGGCGGCCGCGTCCCCGGCGGCGTCGCCTCCACGGTTGTGGACCTGACCGTCACGCCCGCCCGCGTGCTGCGTGAGGGCCCGATTGGACGAGGTGAGCTGAGCTCGATGATGGAACTCGCCGCGGACTAGGGAAAGAGGGGCTGCCACGCGGCCGCCCTGCCCTCCGCCAACTTGCGGACTCCCGATCCGTCCGACGCGCAAACGTAGATCACGTCCGCGCTGCCCTCGAGCGAGAAGGCGAGCCAGTTGCCGTCCGGAGCCCAGGACAGCGACCTCCCTGACAGGATGCCTTCGTACGGGACCTCGACCCGTTGACGAAGATCGGCATCGGCGATCACCACCTTCCTGTGCT
>JBKOZM010000024.1:0-5047 GCA_046725855.1 Chloroflexota bacterium
GGAGCCTGCTGATGGCCATCGCCAGCGGGCTGATCGGGGTGGCGCTCCTGGTCGGACGGCTGACCGGCGTCTGGCGCTAATCGGTAGACTCGGGCGACCAGCCATCGGCCAATAACCCTGCCGCAAGGAGCCCCTCACCCCGTGCCAGCCCCGAACATGGACGTCATCGTCAGTCTCGCCAAGCGCCGTGGCTTCGTCTTCGGCTCCAGCGAGATCTACGGCGGCATGGGCGGCTTCTGGGACTACGGGCCGCTGGGGGTCGAGCTCAAGAACAACGTCAAGCAGGCCTGGTGGCGCTCGATGGTCCAGCTGCGCGACGACATCGTCGGCCTGGATGCGGCGATCGTCATGAACCCGCGCGTCTGGGAGGTGAGCGGGCACGTCGGCGGCTTCAGCGACCCCATGGTCGACTGCCGGAACTGCAAGCTCCGCTTCCGCGCCGATGACCTGAAGGGCCCGCCCAGCGAGATCGCCTGCCCGAACTGCGGGATGAAGGGCACACTCACCGAGGCACGCCAGTTCAACCTCATGTTCAAGACCCACGTCGGTCCCGTCGAGGAGAGTGCCAGCGAAGCCTACCTGCGCCCCGAGACCGCCCAGGGCATGTTCGTCAACTTCGACAACGTGGCGACCACCACCCGTCGCAAGCTGCCGTTCGGGATCGCCCAGATCGGCAGGGCCTTCCGCAACGAGATCACGCCGGGCAACTTCATCTTCCGCGACCGCGAGTTCGAGCTGATGGAGATGGAGTACTTCGTCCACCCCTCGCAGGAGGACGAGTGGTTCGCCTATTGGGTCGCTGAGCGCCTGCGCTGGTGGACCGATGTGATGGGCATCGGCGTGGACCGCCTTCGCCTGCGACCACATGAGGCTGATGAGCTCTCGCACTACTCGAAGCAGACCACCGACGTGGAATACGCCTTCCCGATGGGCTGGTCCGAGCTGGAGGGCATCGCGGACCGCACCGACTTCGACCTCTCGGCCCACACGGCCGGCTCCGGCAAGGCGCTGGCGATCTTCGACGAGGCGAGTGGCGAGCACGTGACGCCGTATGTGATCGAGCCGGCGATGGGGGTGGACCGGGCGGTCCTGACGGCGCTGATCGATGGCTACGAGGAGGAGCAGGTCGGCGCCGAGCGTCGGGTCGTGCTGCGCCTGGCTTCGCGGCTCGCGCCGGTGAAGGTGGCGGTCCTGCCGCTGCTTCGCAACCGTCCGGAGCTCGTCGAGCGTGCGCGGGCTCTGACCGCCGACCTGAAGCCGCGTATGGCGGCTGCCTACGACGACACCGCCTCGATCGGTAAGCTCTATCGGCGCCAAGACGAGATCGGGACGCCGTTCTGCGTGACCGTCGACGTCGAGACGCTCGACGACGGCGCGGCCACAATCCGCGACCGCGACTCGATGACCCAGGAGCGCGTGGCCCTGGGCGAGATTCCCGGTCGCCTGGAGGCACTCCTCGCGGGGTCGTCCGAATGGTCCGGGAGACCGATGCAGCCCGCGGCGGAGGCCGGCAGCTAGCGCCCATGCCCCCTCAGGAGGAGTGGCGCGCCGTCGAGATTGTGGGGTCCGGCTACGACCGCATGGCCGACACGTACCTGGCCAGCCACCACCCGGGCGGTGCGCGGGACCAATACCTGGACCGGCTGCTGAGCCTTCTGGCCGATGCGTCTGACGTGCTCGAGCTCGGCTGCGGCGCGGGTGAGCCGGTCACGCGGCGGCTGACGGAGCGGCATCGGGTCACGGCGGTGGACATCTCGGGCGAGCAGCTGCGGCTTGCCGCCGAGCGAGCGCCCGCCGCCACGTTCCTGAAGGCGAGCATGCTCGACGTCGACTTCGAGCCGGACTCGTTCGATGCGGTGGCCGCCTTCTACGCCATCACCCACGTGCCGCGCCAGCGCCACGCCGACCTGCTGGCGCGCATCGCCAGGTGGCTGCGGCCGCATGGTTGGCTGCTGATCTCGATGGGCGCCGGCGACAACCCGGGCGAGGTGGAGGACGAATGGCTGGGGGTGCCGATGTACTTCAGCCACTTCGACGCGGTCACCAACCAGGCGCTGGTGCAGCGCGCCGGGTTCGAGCTGGTGCAGGCCGAAGTGGTCGAGGAGATCGGGCCCGATGGCGCTCCCGAGCGCTTCCTTTGGCTCGTGGCACGACGCCTAGCCGCCGGTGGTCCGCGGCCGTGACCGAGGTCGCGCTGTCATCGGTACAGGCAGCCTTCGAACGGGGCGACCACGACGAGGTCCTGCGCCTGACCGACGCGATCCTTGCCGAGCGACCTGGCGACGACGCCGCGCACGAATTCCGTGCCCGGTCGCTCCTCGCCCTGGGACGCGCCGAGGAGGCGGAGCGGAACGCGGCGGATGCCGTGCGCCTGGACCCCGAAGAGATTCGCTACCGCGAGCTCTTGGCCCAGGTGCTCGCCGCGCGAGGCTCGCACAGGGACGCGGCGGACGAGTACGAGCGGCTGGCGCGCAACGACCCGCGGCAGCCAGCCTGGATCGTGGCCGAAGCGGCCGAGCGCCTCGACGCCGCGCAGGCCGGGGAGGCGGTGGAGGCCGCGCGCCGGGCGGTCCGCCTCGACCCGGCGAACGCAGCCGCCCAGCTTGCTCTCGCCCAGGGCCTGACGCGTGTCGGCGACGCGCGGGGGGCGCTGCAGGCAGCGGGAAAGGCGGTCGAGCTCCTCCCCGGCGATCCGGCCGCGCGCGAGGCGATGGCCGATGCGCGCTGGCTCGCGCGAGAGGAGCCCGCAGCCTTCTCCGACTTCCGAGCCCTTGCTTCCGAGCTGACCGGCCCCGCGCGGACCCGTGTGCTGGCCAAGGCGCGCGCGCTCTACCGTGGCCGGACCGGGCTGGTCGGCCGGCTCGTCGCCAGCGTCCCATGGCTCTTCGAGCTCGCGCTGCGCAACCACTGGGTGGAGGTCCGATGAGGTCTCGGCCCGTCGGCCCCCCGGCGGCCACCACCGCCGGGGTCCTGCGCGACCACCTGGCGGCCGCGCTGGGAAGCGCCATGCGCCGCGCCGAGCCGGAGGCGGTGGCGCTGACCGCCGATCGGACCAAGGCCATGGCGGTCGCGCTGGTCGGCCTGCCCGACGACGCGCCCGTCGAGCTGGCGCGACTGGAGGTTGGCACCCGCCAGGCCGGCGTGATCCTGGGCTTCCATCCCGAGCACGTGCGACGCCTGATCCGATCGGGCCGCCTGCGCGCCCGCCGGGTCGGCGGCGACTACCGGATGGCGCTCGACGATCTGTGGCCGCTCCTCGATATCCGCTACCGGGAGCCCGGCCGCCGTCGTTACCGCCCGCGGCGGTGACGTCGCTCCGGATTGTCTCCTCGGCGGATCTGAGCGCCTCCGAATGGTCGACGCTGACCGACCTGTGCGTGGCGGCCTTCAACGAGCCGTGGGACACCTACTGGGAGGACATCGGTCCAGGCGTCCACGTGCTGGCCGAGGATCCGCAGCGAGGCATCGTCGCGCACGCCGCGATCGTCGACCGGCTGCTGTATCCCGGCGACACGACGCTGAGCGCCGGCTACGTCGAGGCCGTCGCCGTTTGGCCCGACCTCCAGCGGACTGGCCTGGGCACCGAGGTGATGGGGGTCATCGACCGCATGATCGATGAGCGGTACGAGCTGGGTGCGCTGGGGACCGGCAGGCACTCCTTCTACGCGCGGCTGGGCTGGGTCACCTGGCAGGGCCCGACCTGGATCCGCAATCGGGACGGCAGCCTCGAGCGCTCGGCGAGCGAGGACGGCGGGATCATGGTCCGCATCACGCCACAGACGCCCGCTGGGCTTGACCTGTCGCTGCCGATCTCCGTGGACTGGCGCCCGGGCGAGGTCTGGTAGGCGCGCTCAGACCTTGCGAGCCTCGCCTGAGCTGAGCTCGCGGTACAATCGAGGCTCCCCCAGCTCATACGAGGACTGCGCCAGCCTATGGCCGGAACCACCCGCAAGCGCGCCACGAAGCCCAAGTCCGCGACATCGGCTGAGAGCCAGGCGGGCGCCACGGGCACTGCCACCGCTGAGGCGCCGCCGGCCCTCACCGGCAAGCTGATCTACACCTTCCGCGAGGGCAACGCGCAGATGCGCGCACTTCTTGGCGGCAAGGGCGCGGGCCTGGCCGAGATGACGAACGCGGGGCTGCCCGTCCCGCCCGGCTTCACGATCACCACCGAGGCCTGCAACGCGTACTACGCCGCGGGCAAGGAGCTCCCTCCGGGCCTGTGGGACGACGTGCTGGCGCACATGAAGGAGCTCGAGCAGGAGACCGGCAAGGGCTTCGGCGACCCGAAGGACCCGCTCCTCGTCAGCGTCCGCTCGGGTGCCGCGTTCTCGATGCCGGGCATGATGGACACCGTCCTCAACCTGGGCCTGAACGAGGACACCGTAGCCGGACTGATCGAGCTGACCGGCAACGAGCGCTTCGGCTACGACGCCTGGCGGCGCTTCATCGCCATGTTCGGCCGGATCGTGCTCGACATCCCGGCATCGGAGTTCGACGAGCCCTTCGACGCGCTCAAGGAGCTGCGCGGCGCCAAGCTCGACACGGAGCTGGAAGCCACTGATCTGCGCGAGATCGCCGACACCTATCGGGACATCGTGCGCAAGCACACCGGCGACGACTTCCCGACCGATCCCTACCGGCAGCTGGAGCTGGCCACCCGCGCGGTCTTCGACTCCTGGTTCGGCAAGCGCGCCCACGACTACCGCGAGTTCAACAAGATTCCGCACGACCTGGGCACGGCCGTGAACGTGGTGACCATGGTCTTCGGCAACATGGGCAGCGATTCGGGCACCGGTGTCGCCTTCACCCGCGACCCGAACACCGGCGCGAAGGAGCTGTACGGCGAGTACCTGACCAACGCCCAGGGCGAGGACGTGGTGGCCGGCGTCCGCACGCCGGCCAAGATCAGCCAGATGCGCGACGAGCTGCCGGAGGTCTACCAGGAGTTCGAAGCGATCGCGGAGCGCCTGGAGCGCCATTACCGCGACGTGCAGGACCTTGAGTTCACCATCGAGCGCGGCAAGCTCTACATGCTCCAGACCCG
>JBKOZM010000025.1:0-7257 GCA_046725855.1 Chloroflexota bacterium
AAGTAATGCCTGGCGGCATTGAGCCGTGCGCGCGCCTCGTCGAAGCGTTCCTGCATCGCGAGTAGTGCCGCGGTGTCCAGCAGGCGAGGCGCGGCCCGGGCCTCGTCCTGCGTCTCATCCGCCTCGATACGCGCGATCGCCTCGTGGGACGGCACCGGTCCCCAGCGCAGCGAGTTCCAGATCTCCCCCGTGACGCGCATCCAGAGGCGCGGATCGTCATCGCGGTGGAGAAGTGAGCGCGCCCGCTCGGAAGCGGCAAGGCTATCCATCCAACGACAGTGGTTGAGGAAGAGTGCTGCCCGCGCCCGCTCAGCCGCCGCCAGCGCCAGCTTGTCACCGCGCTCTTCCGCCATCGCCGCCAGACGATCGGCGGTGTCGAGCAGCTGGCCTTCGTCAACAGCCGGATTCGTCATCTGTTCCACGTTGGCGCGCTCAAGCTCGGCCCGCATCTCCAGCAATTCGTCCCCCGCGCGAATGGCGGCACTCCGCGCCTCCGCGTACACCCGGTTCGCCCCCGGAACGTCCCCAAGCAGGAATGTCGAATCGGCGACGTCCAGGAGGAGCGCAACGCGCTCCCGCTCGTCGTCCGTAAGCGCCGCCGCTCGTGAGAGGAGACTCGCGGCTGCATGCGTGTCGTCGCGTGCGCGTGCCCGCATGCCCGCGGCTCTGAGGTGCCTGACTGCACGGTCTCGGAGGGTCTTCGTCAGCTCATCGGCCAGGCCGAGCTCGGACCGATATTGGTGCGCCTGCTCGAGGTGGTACCCGATCACCTCTTCATACTCGATCAGGCGGTCACCGGCGATCCGCTCCAGCCAGTCGGCGAAGCGGGCGTGGAGATCGGCGCGCTGCTCCTTGGTGAGGGAGGCGTACGCGGCATCTCGGACCAGCAGGTGGCGGAAGCGGAACGCCTCATCGCCTGTCGTGGCGGAGCGATCCGGGCGGACGAGCTCCTTGCGCACCAGCGTCATGAGTCGTGAGCCAAGGTCGCTACGTCCCTCTGGCGAGGATAGCTCGGCGACCGCGGAACGCTGGAAGATCTTGCCCACCACTGATGCGCGGCCGATGAGGTCGCGCTCCATCGGCTCCAGGTGGTCGAGCCGGGCGGCCACCAGCGCCGAGATGCTGGGCGGAACAGAGACCGTCTGCAGATCGGCGACCGCCTCCCAACCGCCGCCGTCCTCGCGCCGCAGAACACCCTGGTCCACGAGCATGGCGACCAGCTCCTCGACGAACAGCGGGTTGCCCTCGGCGGTCTCGCCGATCCGCTGCTGCACCGTCTTGGCCAGCTGCTCGTCATCGACCAGGTTGCCGATCAGCCTGGCCGAATCGTCGGGGCCGAGCGGCTCCAGCAGGATGGTGGTCGCGTTCAGCTTGCCGCCACCCCAGTGCGGCCGTGCGTCGAGAAGCTCTGGCCGAGCGATGGCAAGCAGCAGGATCGGCGCCTCGCGTGACCAGTCGGCGATGTGGTCGATCAGGTCCAGCAGCGTCGGCTCTGCCCAGTGCAGGTCGTCGATGACCGCGACGAGCGGCTTCTGCGCCGCCACTGACTCGAGCAGCTTGCGCACGCCCCAGAACGCCTCCTCGGTTGGGACGACCTCGTCAGACAGGCCGATGGTGGCGGCGACCCGCTCGAGGATGGCTTCGCGCTCGGGCGAATCCTGCAGCAGGGCCTGCAGCTTCTGTCGGGCCGACTCGGGCGCCTCGTTCATCTCGATCCCCGCCGCCGCCTGGGCCAGCTCGATCACGGGCCAGAAGGTGATGCCCTCCCCATATGGGAGGCAGCGCGCGCGCAGCACGTGCGCCTGGTCGCGGATGCGGCCCACGAACTCGTGCACCAGCCGTGACTTTCCGACGCCGGCCGTCCCCAGGAGCGTGAACAGATAACAGGCCTGCTCCTCGTTGGCCCGATCGAACGCCTCGGTCAGGAGGTGCAGCTCGCGACGTCGGCCCACGAGCGGCGTGTCGTGGCGACGGATCGGCTCGCGCTCCCCACCGCTGATGAAGCGGTACCCCTCGACCGGCTCAGCCTTGCCCTTGAGCTCCAGCGGCGGCATCGGCTCGGCCTTAACGGCGTGTCGCACGAGCCGGTAGGTCGGCGCGCCAAGGACGATCTCGCCCGGACCGGCCGCCTGCTCCAGGCGAGCTGCGACGTTCACCGCATCGCCGGTCACCAGCGTGTGCCCGCCCGCTGCCTCCCCGGCCACGACCTCGCCGGTGTTCACGCCGGTGCGCAGCGCAATGGGCGGCCAGCTGGCGCTCGCCAGCTCCTCGTTCAGGAGCGTCACGGCGGCGCGCATCTCGTTCGCGGCGCGGACAGCGCGAAGGGCATCGTCCTCGTGGAGCGTCGGGATGCCGAACACGGCCATCACCGCGTCGCCGATGAACTTCTCCACCGTTCCGCCATGGCGCTCGATGACCTGTCGCACAGCCTCGAAATAGCGCGAGAGCATGCGCCGGGTCGACTCGGGGTCGGTCTGCTCTCCGCGACTCGTGGAGCCGACGACGTCGGCGAAGAGGATGGTGACGGTCTTGCGGACCTCGGTCGGAGCTGGACCGGCAGCCGCCAACGCGCTTCCGCAGTTCAGGCAGAACCGGGCGCGCTCGGGATTCTCCTCACCACAGCTCGGGCACCGAATCATGTGGATCCGAGTGTACCGGCGCGGCTGCTGCGCGATGCGTCCGGCCCCGGCCGTCGGCCGATACGATGCCTGCGTCATGCGCATCGGGATCGTGGGCACTCGCCTGGCTGGCGTCGACGGCGTCACGTTCGAGGCTACGAAGTGGGAAACGGTGCTCCAGGAGCTGGGGCACGAAATTCGGCTCTGCGCCGGTGAGCTCGATGCCCTGCGCCACGACGCACGGCTCATCCCGGCCATGCACTTCATGTATCCGCCCGCCGCTCGCGTCACGGCCGCGGCCTTCGACCCGGCCAGCGACGCGGCGAGCGTCCGCCGCGAGATCCTGCGCCTGGCCGGGCAGCTGCTCCCGCCGCTGCACGACTGGCTCGCCGCATACGGCATCCAGGCACTGATCGTGGAGAACGCCTGGGCGATCCCGATGCAGCTGCCGCTGGGCGTTGCGCTGCGCCAGCTGGTGGAAGAGACGCACATCACCGTCATCGGTCATCACCATGACTACTGGTGGGAGCGCGGCCGGTTTGCGAACCCGATCGTGCCCGACATCCTCGATCTCGCATTTCCACCGGACCTGCCGACCGTGCGCCACGTCAGCATCAACAGCATTGCCGGGGACGAGTTACGGGAACGGCGCGGGCTCGACACGCTGGTGATGCCGAACGTCTTCGACTTCGATCAGCCTCGTGCCAAGGATCCGCAGCGGATTCGACGCGAGCTTCGCTCGGAGCTCGGCATGGGTGAGTCCGGTCTCCTGGTCGTCCAGCCCACCCGCGTCGTGCCGCGCAAGGGGATCGAGCTGGCGATCGAGCTCGTCGCCCGGCTGGAGGACCCGGACGCCGTGCTGCTCATCACCAGTCCGGCCGGTGACGAGGGACTCGAGTACCTCGTCGAGCTCGAAGGCATGGCCGATGCGGCGGGCGTCCACCTGCGCTACGCGGCGAACCGCTTCGAGCCGGACCACGAGGGGGTGCCGATTGGTCCGGCGCACACCCTGTCGGAGGCATACGTCGCCGCGGACCTCATCACCTATCCGAGCCTCTACGAGGGCTTCGGCAACGCCCTGGTCGAAGCGGTCTTCCACGGCAAGCCGACGCTGGTGAACCGCTACCCGGTGTACGAGGCGGACATCCGGCCGCTGGGGCTGCGGTTCGTGGAGATCGACGGTGCGATCACGGATGAGGCCGTGGCGCAGGTTCGCGAGCTCCTGGCCAGCCGGCGCAAGCGAGCCGCGATGGCGCGCCACAACTTCCGGATCGGGCGGGAGCACCTGGGCTACGACGTGCTCAGAAGGCGGCTGCCACCGCTGCTCGGGGGTCCCTGGAGTCTTTGACGCGGGATGCCGTTAAGCGCGGCAGGCGTCTACTGTCGAGGGTGGTTGTGCCGCACAGCGCACAGCCGCACAGCCGCACAGCCGCGCAACCGGCGTCGACACGGCTGCATCGGGCTTAGGACGCCCGCCGCCTTGCCACATTCACATGGAGTGACCACGGGACGATGGGAGACCGGACACCTGGTCACCCGGTGTGAATCTGGCATGGAATGGGGCCGATGGCCTGGCTGGTGGTCACCCGGTGTGAATCTGGCATGGAATGGGGCCGATGGCCTGGCTGGTGGTCACCCGGTGTGAATCTGGCAGCGAAGCCAGGGTTACGGCGGTCAGGCCACCAGGGCGTAGATGCGGTCGCGGACCTCTTCGAGGTCGACCTCCGGCGTTGAGGTGCCGCCGGTGATGCCGATCTTCGCCTTGCCGGCCAGCCAATCGCGGTAGTCGGACTCCAGCTCGTCGGCATCGGCGATGTGGATGGTGTCGGCGCACACCTCGCGGCACTTGACCGCCAGCTCCTTCGTGTTCGAGCTGTTCTTGCCGCCGACCACGATCATGGCGTCCACCTCGTGGCCCAGCGCCACGCTGTCATCCTGGCGCGTCAGCGTCACCGGACACACGGTGTTGACCACCCGCAGGTCGTGACATCGGCGCAGGCAGAAGGCGGCAAACTCCTCCAGCTTGTGCGGCAGGATGGTCGACTGGGACAGGACGCCGAGCTTCTTGGTGCGTGGCACGCGCTCCCAGGTGGATCGGTCCATGTCGTCGACCACCACATGCTTGTCGCCGGCGTAGGAGCGCACGCCCTTGACCTCCGGATGCTCCTCGTGACCGATGATGCAGACCGTGTAGCCGGCCTCCGCCAGCTCCCGGGCGGCGCGCTGCGACTGGATGACCCAGGTGCAAGTGGCGTCGATCACCTCGAGGCCCTCGGCGCCCTTGACCCTCTCGAACTCGCTCTTCGGCACGCCGTGGGCGCGAATCACGAGCGTGCCGCCCTCGACCTCGTCGGCCAGGTCGGCGGTCTTGATGCCGCGATCGGACAGATCGGCCTTGATGCCGGGGTTGTGGACCAGCTGGCCGAGGGTCGTGACCTCCTTCCCCTCGGCGCGGGCATGCTTCGCCTTGTCGATCGCGAGGCGCACGCCATAGCAGAAGCCGGCGCGCTCCGCGATGCGGACCTGAGGTCGGATGGCGGTGGTCATCGGCATCAGTGTATCGGCGCCGGCCGATTCCCTCAGACTGCACGCCATGCGCGAGCGAGATCCCGATCCGTACGCGGTCCTGCGCATCTCGCGTGCCGCCACGCGCGCCGACGTGGCGCGCGCCTACCGCGCGCTGGCCAAGCAGCTGCACCCGGACATGGCGGCCGGCGATTCGGACGCGATGCGGAAGCTGAACTGGGCCCGATACGTCCTCTCCGACCCCGTCCGGCGAGCTGCCTGGGATGCGGTGCACTTCGGGCCGCCCGCACCGCACTGGACGCCGGACCGGCGCGTTCGATCGACTGTCCGCGCCGGGCGGACCGAGGAGAGCTGGACCGGCTGGGCGGAGTACCGCGACGGCCCGTTGCGCGGCGCCCCGCTGGGCTCCGAGCCGACAGCCGCGTCGGCTGGGCTGAGCCTCGGCTGCATCTCGCTGGTATTGGTGGCGCTCCTACTGATGCTGTTCGTGCTGCTGGCCGGGCTGGCCTCGACGGGTGGGCGCGATCCCGGATCGCTCCGCACGCCGCCGGCCGTCACCTCCGCGCCGTAACCTCGGTCCGGAGCGTCCCGCCCTGATCGGCGGGCAGCAGGGCGGCGATCTCGCTCATGATGCGCGCCGTCGCGTCGCGCAACGAGCCGCGGTCGAGCCCTTCGGCATTGGCGGCTGGCAGGCTGAATGGTTGACCGATGCGGATCGTCACCCTGGAACGTCTCGGCAAGCGTCGACCGCTCGCGAAGATCCGATGCGTGCCGGCGATACCCACCGGCAGGAGCGGGACTCCGGCCCGCATTGCCAGCAGCGCCGCTCCGGCACGACCGCGGCGCAGCTGTCCGTCGCGGCTGCGCGTCCCCTCCGGAAAGAGGGCCAGCGGGCGCCCAGTGGCCAGCAGCTGGAGCGCCATCCGCTGCGCCGCGCGGTCGGCCTCGCCGCGCCGGACGAAGAAGACGCCGGCGTTCTTGGCGAGCCAGCCGATCAGCGGCCAGCGGCGCAGCTCGGCCTTGGCCATGAAGTGAACGACCCTGCGCGTCTGGTAGCCGACCGCCCAGCCGACGAAGAGCGGGTCGAGGTTCGAGCAGTGGTTGCTGACCAGGATGTATGGCCCGCTGCGCGGCACGTGCTCGAGTCCCTCCACCTTGCCCGGGCCCAGGAACCAGAGGATCCAGCTGGTGATGATCGATCCCGGCCAGAAGAACCAGGTGTGCATCAGCGCGCCGCCGTGAGCTGGCCCGGGAGGTGAGCGACGATCGCGTCGACGCAGGCGTCGACCGTGAGCTCGCCGGTATCGAGCACGAGTGCGCCGGCTGCCTTGCGCAGCGGCGCCACCGGACGGCCGGCGTCGGCAAGATCGCGCTCCTCGATCTCGGCCAGGTAGCGCTCGAGCCGATCCGGGCGTCCCATCTCGGCGGCGCGGCGGTCGGCACGCACCGCGGCGGTGGCGGTCAGGAAGACCTTCAGGTTGGCATCGGGCAGGACCACCGTTCCGATGTCGCGGCCGACCATGACGGTGTCGCCCCGTCGTGCGGCGGCGCGCTGCACGCCGAGCATGGCCTCCCGTACTTGCGCGTGGCGGCTGACCGAGCTGACCGCGCGGTCGACCCGGGGACGTCGCGCCTCGTCGGTCACGTCACGTCCGTCCAGGAGGACCGTTTCGCGACGGTCGGTCTGCTTCGGGCGCGGCCGCCGGACCTCGATCTTCACGGCCCGTGCCAGCCGACCGAGGGCCTCGCCATCGTCGGGGTCGATGCCACGCCCCAGGGCGGCCAGGGTGAGGGCGCGGTACATGAGCCCGGTGTCGACGAAGGTGGCCCCAATGCGCTGTGCCAGCTCGTAGCCGATCGTGCTCTTGCCGGATCCCGACGGGCCGTCGATCGCCACACTCAGCCGCGCGCCCCTGGCGTGACCGCTTGCCGTGCGCCGGCTAGGGGCTCGCCCGGCCAGCGCCGCGACCTCACGATCGGTGAGCGGCCGCCACTGGCCCGCGCGCAGGCCGTCTAGGCCCAGCGGGCCGAGCCGAGTCCGGACCAGCCGACGCACGCCAAGGCCCACGGCACGCAGGATGCGGCGCACCTCGCGCTTGCGCCCCTCGGCGAC
>JBKOZM010000026.1:0-10804 GCA_046725855.1 Chloroflexota bacterium
CGCCGGCTCCGAAGGCTGCGGCGGTAGCGGCCCGCGCTGGGCCAGGGCCAGCAGCTCCTCCGCGATGCGGGCGGCCGCGTCGGGCCGGCCGAGGCGCCGGGCCGCGGCTGCCATGGCGTCGCGCGTTGCGTCGTCGCGCAGCCGCGTGGCATCGGCCAGCAGCCGCTCGCCGTCGAGCTGGGCATCGGCGATCGCCACCGCGGCTCCCTGGTCGGCCAGCCAGGCGGCGTTGGCATGCTGGTGCGCGCCGGCATGCGGGTACGGCACCAGGATCGCGGCCACCCCAACCGCGGCCAGCTCCGCACAGGTGGATGATCCGGCGCGCCCCAGCACCAGGTCGGCCGCGACCAGCGCATCGGCCATGCGGTCGGTCAGGAATGGGACGGGTTGGTACCGCTCCTCGAGCTCGGCTGGCAGCCGCGCGCGCATCGCCTCGGCCCGATCGACGCCGCTCTCGCCGGCGATGTGCAGGACTCGCCAGCCGGCGAGCAGCGGCTCCAGGGCATCGTCGAGCGCGGCGGTGATGCGGGCCACCGCCTGCGACCCGCCGAAGACGAGCAGGAACCGATCGTCCGGCCCCACGCCGAAGGACGACCGCGCCGCGGCGCGGTCGATGCCCGCGAACGAGCGGATCGGCGTGCCCGACACGAACGAGCGGCCGGGAAAGGCAGCCAGGGTGGGCGGGAAGGAGACGGCCACCCGACTCGCCAGGCGCCCGACCGCCCGCGTCGAGCGACCGGGGATCACGTTGCCCTCCCAGACGATGGTCGGGATGCGGCGCGCGCGGGCCGCGATGACGATCGGCACGGCCAGGTAGCCGCCGGTGGTGAAGATGGCCGCCGGCCGCAACCGGCCGAGGAGCCACCAGGCCTGTGGCGCGGAGGCCGCCAGGCGGACGGGGTCGAGCACCAGGTGCGCGTCGCGCCCGCTGCTGCGCAGGGAACGCACCACGAGCTGGTGGTAGGGCAGCGCCTCGCCGACGATCCGCCGCTCCATGCCGCGGACGCCGCCGACGTAGGACAGCTCAAGGTCGGGCTGCGCGTCGCGCAGGGCCCGCGCGACGGCCAGCGCGGGGTACACGTGCCCGCCGGTCCCGCCGCCCGACACCAAACACCGCATCGAGCAAGGATCCTGTCTGGGTGGTCTCGCGCGAGATCGACAGCAGAATGCCGACCGCCACGAGGTTGATGGTGAGCGCCGACCCGCCGTAGCTGATGAACGGAAGCGGGATGCCGGTGACCGGCAGCAGCGCGGTGACGACCATCATGTTGATGCAGGCCTGCGCCACCAGCCAGGTCGTGATGCCCGCCGCCAGCAGCCCGGAGAACGTGTCCGGGGCGTGGATCGCGATCCGGTAGCCCTGGTACGCCAGCACGCCGAACAGGGCGAGGACGGTGATGGTCCCGATCAGGCCCCACTCCTCACCGATGATGGCGAAGATGAAATCGGTCGACGGCGCCGGCAGGTAGAGGAACTTCTGGCGGCTGGCGCCCAGTCCCTGGCCGGCGATCCCGCCCAGCGCCAGGGCCAGCAGCGCCTGGATCGTGTTGTAGCCGGCCCCCAGCGGATCGCGGAACGGGTCGAGGAAGCTCTGGATACGCTGCAGCTGATACGGCGTGCTGGTGATCATCACGTACGCGGCCGCCGCCAGCGCACTGCCGATGGCGCCGAGATAGACCAGGTTGGCACCGGCCATGAAGAAGATGGCGAGCGCGCTGATGGCGTACACGCCAGAGGTGCCGAGGTCCGGCTCGAGCGCGATGAGCAGGAACCCGGGCGCCACCAGCAGCCCGAACGGCAGCAGCCCGTTCCAGAAGGAGCGAGCCTGGCGGCCGCGCCGGTCGAGCCAGTGCGCCAGGTAGAGACAGATGGCCAGCTTGGCGAGCTCGGCCGGCTGGAAGCCACCCACGCCCGGCACCACGATCCAGCGCCGTGAGCCGGAGACCTCGGTCCCGACTCCCGGCAGCAGCACCAGTCCCAGCAGGATGAGGGTCACGACATAGGCCGGGATGGCGAGGTAACGGAGCGCGCGGAAGTCGACGCGGCTGGCGATGAGCATGGCGGCCAGGCCCAGCCCGGCCCAGATCGCCTGCTGCATACCCTGCGCGGCCGGGTCGCTGCCGGCGAGGTACGAGCGCACGCTCGAGGCCGAGTAGACCATGACCACCCCGATGGCGACCAGGGCGGTCACCGCGGTCAGCAGCGGGTAGCTGACCTGGTGCCGCTCGCGCTTCACGCCGCTGCGCGCGCCTGCGGCGCGCCGGGCGGCGACGGCGGTGGCCGCGGCCGTGCTCACGGCGCGACCTCCCCGGAGCGCAGGCTCGCCACCGCGGCACGGAAGGCGTCGCCGCGGGCCGCGTAGTCGGTGAACATGTCGAAGCTGGCGGCAGCCGGCGAGAGGAGGACCACGTCGCCGCGTTGCGCCAGCCCGCTGGCGATCGTCACGGCCTCTTCCATCGTTGCGGCGCGGCGCACCGGCACCCGCTCGCCGATCAGGCGCTCGAGCTCGGCGGCCGTCTCGCCGATCAGGATGGCGGCCCGGCAGCGCTCTGCGATCGCGTCGGCGAAGGCCGCGTACTCGAGCCCTTTGCCCTGCCCGCCGGCGATGAGCACCACGCGATCCGGCGCGTAGGCCTCGAGCGCGGCGATGGCGGCCAGCGGGATGGTCGCCTGCGAGTCGTTCACGTAGCGCACCCCGTCGAGCTCCCCGAGCTGCTCGAGCCGATGCGGCACGCCCTGGAAGGCGCGCACCCCGCCTGCGATGACGTGCACGGGCACGCCGACCAACGCCCCGGCCAGCGCCGCGGCGAGGACGTCGGCCACCAGGTGGCGCCCGGGGACCGGCACCTCGGCGATGGGCATGACGCGCTCCCCAAGGACCTCGATCCAGCCGTCGGCCACGCTGCCGGACAGCCATGGCTCAACGGAATCGACCGCGTACCACGCGATCGAGGCGGCGGGAAGCTGCGCCCCCAGCTCGCGGCACCCCGGGTCGTCCGCGTTCAGGACGACGCGGCCAGTGCCTACGGTGAGCTGCGCCAGGCGAGCCTTGACGGCGCGGTAGTCGGCCACGCTGGCATGCCGGTCGAGGTGGTCGGCGGCGACGTTGGTGTAGACCGCGATCTCCGCCCCGCGCGAGATCGTCGGCAGCTGCAGCTCGGAGAGCTCCAGCACGGCCCAGTCGTCGGGCCCCAGCCCGGTCACCCGCTCGATCAGGGGCGTCCCGATGTTGCCGCCGACGGCATGCGCCACGCCGCCCGCCGCCAGGATCGAGCCGATCAGGGAGGTCGTGGTGGTCTTGCCCTTCGTGCCAGTCACCGCCAGCACGCGGGCGCGGGTCAGTCGCAGGAACAGGTCCACCTCCGAGACCAGCTCCGCCCCGTGCGCCTCAATCGCGGTCAGCGCCTCACGCAGCCATGGCTCGGTCGTCGGAAAGCGTGCCGAGACCGACGGGCTGGTGACGACCAGGTCGGATCCGGCCAGGAGGTCGTGCACCGCCTGCGGTCCGGCCGCCAGCATCAGGCGAATCGGCCGTTCGCCGAGCGAGGCAACCGCGTCGCCAAGCTCGGCGGCCGGGCGGCGGTCATAAATGGTCACCGACGCCCCGGCATCGGCCAGCATCCGCGCGGCGGCCGCTCCCGATCGGGCCAGGCCCAGCACCGCCACTTGACGACCGGCCAGGTCGTCGATCGAGGTGAGGGGAGCGGTCATCGTCGTCATCGGTCCTACTGGAGCGCGTTGACGCTGGCCAGGAAGAGGCTGAAGCCAAGCAGGCCGGCCAGGGCGCTGACGATCCAGAAGCGCACGGTGATCTTCTCCTCCGCCCAGCCGATCAGCTCGAAGTGGTGCTGCAGTGGTGCCATGCGGAAGATGCGTCGCCCTCGCAGCCGAAACGAGACGACCTGCAGGACCACGCTCATGATCACCGCGAAGAAGACGGCGCCGATGACCGCCAGCAGCGGCAGCTGGCCGGTGATGGTGGCCACCACCGCCAGGGTGGCGCCCATCGACAGGGCGCCCGAATCGCCCATGAAGAGCTGGGCGGGGTGGACGTTGAACCACAGGAAGCCCATCAACGCGCCGATGACCAGCGCGCAGAAGATGGCCAGGTTGGGGCGCCCCTCCGGCACACCCGGCACCGGCACCAGTGCGATAAGCAGGTAGGCGACGAAGCTGAAGATCAGGACGCCGCCGGCCAGTCCGTCGAGGCCATCGGTCAGGTTGACGGCGTTGCTGGCGCCCACGATCACGAAGGCCACGAACAGGATGAACAGGATGGCGCCGATCTCGAACTGGCCGAGGAGCGGGATGTTGATCTCGGTGATCCGGAAGTGGCGCCAGAAGTAGAAGGCGGCCAGCACGCCCACCACGGTCTGCCACACCAGCTTCTGCCGTCCGCGGACGCCGATGCCGGTTCGGGCGTTCACGAAGTCGTCGATGGCGCCCAGGATGCCGACCCCGACCAGGGCCAGCATCGGGGTCAGGGTGTAGACGTCCTCGATGCGCATGACCATGGCCAGGAACATGACCACCACCACGATCAGCATGCCGCCCATGGTCGGCGTCCCGGCCTTGAGTGCATGGCCCTCCGGGCCGTCGACCCGGATCTGCTTGCCGAAGCCCAGCCGCTGGAGAAGGCCGATGTAGACCGGAGCCAGCAGCACGACGCCGACGAAGGCCAGCAGCAGCGCGGTGACGATGCTCAGCATCGTCATGGGGAGGTCCCGGCCAGGGCCGCCACCAGGCGGTCGAGCTCGATCCCGCGCGATCCCTTGACCAGCAGCAGGTCACCGACGCCCGGCCCGAGCTGGCGGTCGACCACCGACACCGCTTCCTCCGCGTCGCGCGCGGTCGCCACCGATGCCAGGCCCGCGGCGTGCGCGGCGTCGGCGATCCAGCGGCCGCGCTCCCCGACCGCCACGAGGCCGTCGAGCACCGCCGCCGCCTTCACCCCGATCTCGCGGTGAAGGCGCTCCTCGTCCGGCCCCAGCTCGAGCATGTCGCCCAGCACCGCGAGGCGCCGACGTCCCGCCGCCACCGGGGTCTCGGCCACGAACTCGAGCGCTGCTCCAACCGACACGGGCGAGGCGTTGTACGTGTCGTCGACCAGGGTGGCGCCGCTCGCCGCCTCGAGCACCGCCATGCGGTGGGCCGCGTGGCTGCCCGCGGCCAGCCCGGCGGCGACCTCGTCGAAGGGCACGGCGAACCACTCGGCAACGGCTGCGGCGGCCAGCGCGTGCGGGACCAGGTGCCGGCCAGGCGTCGCGGACCGCAGCCGCCGGACGCCCCACGGGGCGTGGAGGGTGAAGGTGGTGCCGGCCACGCCGTCGGAGGTGACCTCCTCGGCGCGGACCTGCGCCGCCGGGCCCAGCCCGAAGGTCCAGACCTCGGCCGGGGTGATGCCGGCCATGGCCGCCACGCGCGGATCGTCGGCGTTCAGCACGGCCAGGCCGCCATCCGGGAGCGCGGCCGGCAGCTCGGCCTTGGCGCGGGCGATGGCGTCCAGGCTCCCTGCACGCTCCAGGTGCGTCGGGTGGACGGCCAGCACCACGCCGACCTCCGGGCGAGCGATCTCGGCCAGCCGGGCGATCTCGCCCTCCACGTACATGCTCATCTCCAGGACGGCCGCCTCGTGGGTCGGCTCGAGCCGCAGCAGGGTCATCGGCAGTCCGGTCTCACTGTTCAGGTTGCCCTCGTTGCGCAGGACGCCAAGCGTCCGGGACAGCACGTCGGCCGTCATCTCCTTGGCGATCGTCTTGCCGGTAGAGCCGGTGATGCCCACCACCCGGACCGGGAAGCGGGCGCGCCACCAGGCGGCCAGCTCCTGCAGGGCGACCAGCGGTTCGGCCACCTGGACCAGCGCGACGTCGAGCTCGGGCGGAAGGTCGACTGATCGTTCGACGATTGCAACCGCTGCGCCGTTGCGCGCCGCCTCGGCCACGAAGCGGTGGCCATCGGTCCGCTCGCCGGGCAGGGCCACGAAGCAAGCGCCCGGGATGACGTGCCGCGAGTCGACCGCGGCGGTGGAGAAGGAGGTGACGGTGGTCGACCGAAGCAGCCGGCCGCCGGTGGCGGCAAGGAGGTCATCCAGGCGGATCGTCGGAGGCACGCGGCTCCCTGCGGCTGCTTCGGCCGAGTCTAGCAGCCTCACCCGCCCGCCACCGGTTGGGCCGGTCGGTCCGGCGGAATCGCCAGGTAGTCGAGCATCTGCGGCGCCAGGCCGCGGAAAAGCGCGTCCGGGCGCTCGACCATCTGGTAGCGGCCCCAGGTCCACGGCCGGTGGATCAGGATGAGGGTCACCAGCTTGGGATTGCTGGCCGGCATGATCCCGATGAAGCTGGAGTCGATCCACCCGTCGATGTAGCGGTTGTGGGTCTGAACCTCGTAGATCGGATCACCGTTCGCATCGGTCCCAACCCGGACTCGCTCGCGAACCGGGCCGGCGACCTGGGCCGTGCCGGTCTTGCCGGCGATCGCGTAGCCCGGGATGCCGGCGGCCTGGGCGATGCCGTCGTCGACCGCATCGGTCAAGAGTTGGAGCACGGTGTCCGCCGTCTCCTCGCGCATCAGCCGCTCGCCGCGGGGATGCTCGACGGCGTGATACGTGCCGTCGGGGGTCGTCCAGCCGGCGATGACGTGCGGCGTGACCTGGGTGCCTCCGTTGGCGATCGCCGCGTAGCCGGCCACCAGCTGCACGGCTGTCACCGACAGCCCCTGGCCGAACGCGTTCTGGGCGGCCGTCAGGTCGCCGGAGGCATTGGGGCCGTCTGGATCCCACACCACGCCCGATGCCTCTCCGGCCAGCTCGATGCCGGTCGGTGCCCCGAAGCCGAAGCGCCGGAACGCCTCGTACAGGCGCTCCCGGCCGAGGAGCAGGCCGATCCGGGCGGCGCCGACGTTGTTCGACAGCTTCAGGACGTCGCCGGCCGTCAGGTCGCCGTGTCCGTACGGAGCGGTGTATCGGTCGGCGTTCTGGATCCGCACGCCGGAGAGCTTCAGGTTGTTGTCGTCGGTCACGGTGGTGCTGGTGGTGATGGCCTCGGCGTCGAGCGCCGCCGCCACGGTGAACGCCTTCATCACCGAGCCGGGCTCGTACTGGCTGGCGACCGCCGGGCTCGTGTACAGCGCGGCGTTGGCCGAGCCGTAGCTGTTGGCGTCGAAGCTGGGGAAGGTCGCCATGGCCAAGATGGCGCCGCTCTGGACGTCCATCACGATGCCGGTGACGCCCTTGGCCGCGTTGCGGTTGAAGGTCTCCCACATCGTGGCCTCGAGCATGTGCTGCAGCCCGGCGTCGATGGTCAGCTTCAGGTCGGCGCCGTCGACCGGCTCGCGCAGCTCGTAGACGGAGTCGGCGATCCGCCGGCCGATTACGTCCTCCTGGGCGGTCACCGATCCGGGCAGGCCCGCCAGGAGCCGGTCCTCCCCACCCTCGATGCCGTACTGGCCCACGCCGTCGACGTTCACGAAGCCGATGAGCTGGGCCGCCAGCGTGCTGTCCGGCGACACGCCGCCGATCGGGTAGACCCGTTTCGTCTCGGCCAGCATGCCGATGCCTTTGAGGTCCAGGCGCGCGACCCGCTCCGAGACCGCCGGCTCGACCCGACGCTGCACCCAGACCCACGGGTCCTCGGTGTCCAGCATGCTGCGCAGCTCCTCGACCGGCATGCCGATGGCGCGCGAGAGGAGCGCGGCGGTGCTCTCCACGTCCGTGATCTCCGGCGGCGTGGCGAAGATCGACTTCAGCTCGACGGAGGTCGCCAGCAGCACCCCGTTCGCGTCGGTGATCTCGCCGCGCTCGGCGGGGATCTCCTCGTTCTGCGCCAGCTGGTGGAGTGCCAGTGTCGCCAGCCGGTCATGCTCGATGACCTGCCACCACGTCAGCCGCACCCCGATCCCGCCTGCGACCGTGGCGGCCACGATCAGCAGGAACAATGCGCGGGCACGGCTGTCGGTCCTGGCGAGCATGCGCTACTCCGTCGACCGCGCCCCATTCGGGCGGGCCGCTGGTTCAGTTAGTGGGTTGGATCGATCGATGACGGCTTCGCTGCGGGCGTCGGGACGGTGGCGAAGGTGACGGCCCCGTTCGCCAGCGGAACGAGGCGCAGCCGGGCTCGCGCGCGCCGCTCGACCACCGCCGGGGAGCGCGCTTCGCCGATCTCGAAGACGAGCTGCTGCTGGTCGCTCCGCAGTTCGCCCAGGCGGGCATGCAACGCGTCGATCTCGTAGCCGGTGGCGGCCACGTGGCTCGACTGGCTGAGGTAGAAGAGGCCCAGGCCGGCGGCTGCCGCGATCGCCACCAGCACGCTGGAGATGCTGGCCATCTCTCGCCGCCGGCGGCCCGCACCGGAGCGGCGACGTGGCTTCTCCGCCGCACGCGGACGCGTCCTGGGCCGACGGCCGAGGACGCCGATTCCGGTGGCGGGACGTGCCCCGACGACGGCCATGGATCGCGGTCGGCCGGGCTAGGCGGCGCTGGCGCGGCCGGAGAGCCGGACCGCCCACGAGGTCGGCGACTCGAAGTCGAGCCCCTCCTCGACCTCGATCTCGATGGCGGCGACGCCGTCGGCGAGCCAGGGCAGCTCCTGGTGCGCGTCGAACGCTTCGCGCGCCTCGTGCAGGCGCCGCTCGCGCAGCTCCCGCTGGCGCGGCGCGTACATGCGCCGCCGGCTGGCCTGGTGACGTGGTCTCCCTCGACTCATGCGTTGACCCTCCTCTCAGGGCTGCTGACGCTCGCCGGGGCGAGCTTCTCTGCGACGCGCAGCCGGGCGCTGCGTGCGCGACGGTTCCGACGAACCTCGTCGGGACCGGGTGTGATCCCCCGCCTGGCGAGCACCCGCAGCTGCGCGCGGTGACCGCAGGTGCAGACCGGCGGGGGCGGATCCTCGACGCAGTCACGGCTCTCGCGCGCCATGAAGCGTTTGACGATCCGATCCTCACCGGAGTGGTAGCTGATGACGGCCAGGCGACCGCCCGGCCGCAGCGCTGCCAGCGCGCCGGCCAGTCCGGCACCCAGCACCTCGAACTCGCGGTTGACCGCGATGCGAAGCGCCTGGAAGGTGCGGGTGGCGGGGTGGATGCGCCCCGCATCGGCGCCCCGTGCCGGCGAGGCGGCCGCAATCACGGCGGCCAGGTCGGCGGCGGTCATCAGGCGACCCTCCGCGCGCGCCGCCAGGATCGCCTTCGCGATGCGGCCAGCACGGCGCTCCTCACCAAACGTCGCGAGGATTCCGGCGAGCTCTCCCTGTGTCGACCGGTCGATGAGCTCGAGGGCCGATACACCACCTGCTTCATCGAATCTCATGTCCGGCGGCGCATCGGCCGCAAAGCTGAACCCGCGCTGGCTGTCGGCCAGCTGATAGCTGGAGAGCCCGAGGTCAAAGAGGATCGCGTCCAGCGGGACGAAGCCGGCCTCGTTCGCCACGTCGTAGATCTCGGCGAAGTTGGCCTGGCGCAGCACGACGCGGTCGCCGTACTGCGCCAGCACGCGTTGCGCCTCCGCGATGGCCGCCCGGTCGGCATCCAGGCCGAGCAGGCGACCATCCGGAGACGAGGCCTCCAGGAGCCGCTCGGCGTGCCCTCCGCCGCCGACCGTGCAATCCGCGATGGAGCTGCCGGGTGCCACGTCGAGAGAGGCGAGAACCTCATCGACGAGGACCGGCAGGTGCCCTTCTCCCATTCGCGGCTGCACCTTTCTGGTCGAACGGCGGGCCGATCGGCCCGGAGACGCATGAATGGCGGGAACGTGACGTGCGTCATGGCGTCGCGCTCCCTAGATGCCGAGGTCGGCGAGATGCTCGGCGAGCGCCTCTGGCTCGTCCTCGATCTTGGCCCGATACGGCTGCCAGGCCGCCGGCGCCCAGATCTCGAGCCGGTTCAAGGCCCCGACCACGACGACCTCTCCCTCCCCGATGCCGGCGTACTCGCGGAGGTAGCTCGGCACCAGGACGCGGCCCTGGCGGTCGAGCTCGACCTCCACCGCGCCCGACGACATGAAGCGCGCGAACTCGCGCGCCCGCGGATTGGTCAGCGGCAGAGACCGGAGCTTGGTGGCCAGCTCCTCCCACTCGTCCTGCGGGAAGAGGCCAAGGCACTTGTCGAGCCAGCGCGCCAACGTGGCGCCGCCTCCCAGCCGAGCGCGGAAGCGCGCCGGGATCGCCACGCGGCCGCGATCGTCCAGCGCATGCCGGAACTCGCCGGTGAGAAAGGAGGCCCGATCCATCCGCGGTTTCTACCACTGCTCCCCATTTGACCCCACTTTGGGCCACAGGGCGCCATTCTACAGGCCATCAACCACCCGTCAAGGTGTTTTTCGCAATGGGCACGAGGCGATCGTCCCGGCCTGCCCCGGCGCAGAGGTACCAGGGATTGCGGAGAGGAGGCGGAGCGCGTCCTAGCCGGGCGCCGGCGGGCTAGAGCTCGTCCTCCGGCAGGGGCAAGACGCGGCGCTCGCCATCCGGCGTGAGGGAGACGGCACGAATCTGGAACGGTCCGGAATCGAACTGTCCCGATTCGTCACGGATGTACGACAGCCCGGTGTAGTCCCCCTCGGTTGTACGCCAGTGCAGCGTGCCGTCGGGCCGCTCGAGGCGCTCAACCGGCGCCTGCGACCAGTCGTCGAACTCGGCGAACCGCCTGCTGAGCACCTCGCCGGTCGCGTCATCCACCTCGAAGAGGGTGTAGACCTGCCCAGGCGCGACCTGCACCTCGTAATGCGAGAACTCGTCATCAGGCCCCGGCGTCGGCTCGGGCGTGGGCGAGGGCGGTACGCTCGTCGTCGACGTGGGTTCTGGGGAAGCCTCAACGG
>JBKOZM010000027.1:0-6505 GCA_046725855.1 Chloroflexota bacterium
CCGTCATCGGCGCACGGGTCGCAGCGGCTCCAGGGCGGTGCGGTAGGCAGAGAGCTCGCCAGGGCTGGTGACCGCCACGACCAGCGATACCGGCAGCGGCTCACCGGCCCTCCCCCGCTCAGCCAGGACCTCGGCCAGCAGCCCGGCCGTCTCGTCTGGCGTGAAGGCGCCGCGGTCGAGCCCGATCGGTGCGGTGGCCAGCCGCTGCAAGCCCATCCGGGCCGCGATGTCGAGGGTGCCGTTGATCGCCCGCCGCACGCGGTCAGCGTCCGGCTGCAGGTCGTGTCCGACCGCGACGGCGTGGATGACGTATGGCGCGGCCAGCTCACCTCCGCCGGTGACGACCGCCGAGCCGGCCTCGATCGGACCCTGCTGCACGGCGTCCAGCTCGACGCGTTCACCGCCACGCAGCTTCACGGCGCGCGCGACCGGCAACGTCATGAACAGGGTCTCATTGGCCGGCACGATGACCGCGTCGACCTCGAGCTCGGCAATCTCCCCCTGCCAGACGTCGATCTCCATCGGGACAGCCACTCTCTCGCTCGACGCGCTGCGCGTCCGCACGAGCAGCCGCTCGACCTACTGGTGCAGGCGAGGGAGCCGGTCGCGGAGCGCGGTCGTCACTTCGTAATTGATGGTGCGTCGCTCGGCGGCGACCTCATCGGCCGAGATGCGAGCGCCCATCTGCTCACCGATCAGGACGAACTCGTCGTCGTAGGTTACATCATCGTTCTGGCCCAGATCGACGGTGATCCCGTCCATGCTGATCGCGCCGACGATGGGCGCCAGCCGGCCCCGCACGAGGACGCGGCCGTTGTTCGCGTGCACGCGCGGCCATCCGTCGCCGTAGCCGATGCCGAGGGTCGCGATCCGCGTCGCGCGCTCGGCCCGGTAGCGCAGCCCGTAGCCGATCGGCGTCCCGGCCGGCAGGTCGAAGATGCGCAGGGGCAATGCCTTGAGGGCCAGTGCCGGCCGCAGCCCGTGATCGCGACCGGCCGCCCAGCCCGGCGCCATGCCGTACAGCCCGATGCCGGGGCGCACCGCATCGGCGAATGCGCCGACGCCGGCCAGGATGCCGCCCGTCGCCACCAGGTGCACCAGGCCCGGATCCACCCCGGCCGAGCGCATCGCGTCCAGCGCGCGGGCCAGACGCAGCTGCTGGACGTCGGTGTAGGAATCGTCCTCGCCGGGGATGGCCAGGTGACTGAACGTCCCCGACAGCGACAGATGCCGGCTGCGCACGATCCGCGATCCCAGGTCGACCGCCGCCTCGGGATCCGCGCCCTGCCGGCCCAGCCCGGTGTCGATCTTGAGCTGGACCGATGCCCGGCGGCCGGCCGCGGCCGCGGCGCGCTCGACCAGCTCGATCGCCGCCAGGTCATAGACGATGGGCTCCAGCCCGGCGGCCACCGCCGGGCCGGCTTCCGGCTCACCGATCCCCCACAGGATCGTGATCGGGACCTCGACTCCCGCCTGGCGGAGTGCCAGTCCCTCACCGAGGGTGGCCACCGCCAGCCGCTCGACGCCGGCGTCGACCAGCGTACGGGCCACCTCGACCGCGCCATGGCCATACGCGTTGGCCTTGACCACGCCGATCACCTGCTTCGCCGCACCTGCCAGTCGCCGGAGCACAGCCAGGTTGTCGACGATGGCCGCGTGGTCGACCTCGATCCACGCCCGGTGCGGGCTGCGCGCGGGCGCCGGTGTTGGGCTCATGCGCGGCCCCCGCCGTGCAGCTGCTCGATCGCCTCGGGCAGGAGCGCTGCCAGGTCGCGCGCGATCACGCCGGCACGACCGATCCGCTCCTCCGCCAGCATCCCCGCCGCCCCATGCACCCCCACTCCGCAGCCAGCCGCATCCAGCGGCGAGGAGCCGGCGGCCAGAAACGCGCCGATCACGCCGGCCAGCACGTCCCCGCTGCCGGCGGTGGCCAGCGCCGGCGTCGCCACCTCGGAGCGGAGCACCTCGCCGTCGGGGCTGGCGATCACGGTGCGGGCTCCCTTGAGCACCACCACCTGCCCCCACCGCATCGCCGCCTCGGCGGCGGCCGCGGCCCGCACGTCGTCGTCCTCCGCGAGCGCCGGAGCCGGCGACGTCCCGCTGAGGCGGGCGAACTCGCCCGGATGTGGGGTCAGCACCAGTGATCGAGGCAGGTCCTGCCACCAGCGCGGGGCCTCGGCCAGCGCGTTGAGACCATCTGCGTCGATCACGGCCGGGCGATTGAGCTCGCCGATGAGGTGCCTCGTCCGACGCGCGGTGGCCGGCTGACTGCCGAGTCCCGGACCGACGACCAGTGCGTCATACAGGCCCGCCTCGGTCGTCAGCCGCCGCCAGCCACCCGGCGCGATGAGGCCCGGCGCCTCCTCGGCGAGCAGCAGGGCGGTGAGCTCCGGCGCCAGGCCGAGCAGGCGCATGCCGACCGACTCGGGCGTGGCCAGCCGGACGAGTCCCACCCCCGCCCGCGCCGCCCCGAGGCCGGCCAGCAGGGCAGCGCCCGCGTACTCCAGCGAGCCGGCCACCACCAGCAGCCGCCCGAACGTGCCCTTGTGCGCCCGGGCCGGCCGCTCCGGCAGCCGCTCGGCCAGCCAGCGCTGGGTGAGCGATTGCACCGCCACGGCGCTACTCGGGCACGCGGCGATGCGCAACCGCCACCGCCACCGCCATTCGTCGCTCGTGCGAGATCGAGACGGTCACGTCCTGCAACTCCATGGCGGCGGCGCGGGCCGCGGCGCGGGCGTGCAGGCGCACCTGGGGAGCGCCCGCCCAGTTCGGCAGGATCTCGATCTCGCGCCATCCGACGCCCCGCACGCCGAGGCCCAGCACCTTGCTGACCGCTTCCTTGGCCGCCCAGCGACCGGCGATCCGCTCCGCCTTGCCGCCGCAGTAGCGGGCCTCGGCATCGGTCAGGACCCGAGCGCGGAAGCGATCCGGGTAGCGCGCGAGCACGGTCGTGATGCGGTCGATGTCGATGAGGTCGACGCCGATCTCGTGGCGGCTCACCCGCGAGGTCTACTCGACGGTGACGGACTTGGCAAGGTTGCGCGGCTGGTCGACGTCGGCGCCGCGCGCCACGGCTACCTCGTAGGCGAGCAGCTGGAGCGGCACGATCGAGACGATCGGCGCCAGCTCCTCGAGCGTCTCCGGCACGTAGAGCACGTCCTGCGCGTAGCGGGTGATCTCCTCGTCGCCCTCGGTCGCCACTGCAACGACCGGAGCCTCTCGCGCGCGCACTTCGGCCACGTTGCTGACCGTCTTCTCGTACGTCGAGCTGGCCGTGGCGATCGCGACCAGTGGGGTCTCGGGGCCGAGCAGCGCGATTGGGCCGTGCTTCAGCTCGCCGGCGGCGTATCCCTCGGCATGGACGTAGGACAGCTCCTTCAGCTTCAGAGCGCCCTCCATGGCGATCGGGAAGCCAAGCGCGCGGCCGATGTACATCACGTCGCGGACCGTGCTCCAGCGCCGGGCCAGCTTCTTGATCTGTGGCGCCAGCTTCAGGGTCTCGGCCGCCATGCCCGGCAGTTCGCGCAGGCCCAGGCCCAGGGTCCGGACCCGGTGGTCCGACATGCGGCCTCGGAGCCTGGCCAGGTGCACGGCAATCAGCTCCAGCACCACCGCCATCGTGACGAAGGCCTTGGTCGACGCGACCGCGATCTCCGGGCCGGCCTGCAGGTAGCAGACCGCATCGGCCTCACGGGTGATGGCGCTGCCGACGACGTTGGTGACGACCACGATCGTGGCGCCGCGCTCGGCGGCCAGCTTTTGCGGCGCCAGCGTGTCGGCGGTCTCGCCGGATTGGCTGACGCTGATGACGAGCGTCTTCTCGTCGATCGGCGGCGGCGAGTAGCGCATCTCGCTGCCGATCTCGCTCGTGGCCGGCAGGCCCGCCCACTTCTGGATGAGGTGCGCCCCCACCTCGCCGGCGTAGCGCGCCGTGCCGCAGCCGATGACGTATACGCGCTCGGCGGCGCGCAGCTTGTCCTCGATCGGCTCCAGCTCGGGCAGGCTGATCATCCCCGAGGCGTCGACCCGCCCGCGCAGCGCCTCCTGGATGGCATGTGGCTGCTCGTAGATCTCCTTCAGGGTGAAGTGGGCGAAGCCCCCCTTCTCGGCGGCCTCGATGCTCCACCGGATGCGCGTCACGTCGCGCTCCACCTCGGCGCCATCGAGCCCCGTGATGCGCACCCCATCCGGGGAGACGTCGGCGATGTCGCCCTCATGCAGGATCACCACGTTCTTGGTGTGCTCCAGGATGGCCGGCACGTCGCTGGCCAGGAAGCCCTCGCCATTGCCCAGGCCCACGATCAGCGGCACGTTCATGCGGGCCCCGACGATCCGGTTCGGATGGTCGGTGTGCATGACGCCGATCGCGTACGCGCCGCGCACCTCGTTCAGCGCCTCGCGCACGGCCTCGACCAGGTCGCCGCTGTAGCGGCTCTCGATCAGGTGGGCCAGGGCCTCGGTATCGGTCTCGGAGGTGAACCGATGGCCTTCGGCCAGCATCCGATCCTTGATCTCGCGGTAGTTCTCGATGATCCCGTTGTGGATCAGGGCCAGGTTGCCGCCGCAGTCGGTGTGCGGGTGGGCGTTCAGGTCGTTCGGGCGACCATGGGTCGCCCAGCGCGTGTGGGCGATGCCGGGATGGCCGGCCGGCGCGCCCCCGTTGAGGTGATCGGTCAGGTTGGTGAGCTTGCCGGCCTTCTTCTCGACGAAGACGTCGCCGGCCTCGGTGAGCAGCGCGATGCCGGCCGAGTCGTAGCCGCGATACTCGAGGCGGCGCAGCCCCTCGAGCAGGATCGGCGCCGCATCTCGCGGCCCGACGTACCCGACGATGCCGCACATGGGATCTCCTCCTGGCCTAGTTCAGACGCGCCCGGGCAAGCTCGTCGAGCTCGCGGGCGATCTCGTTGATCTCGTCCAGCTGATCGCCTTCGACCATGATCCTGATCTTCGGCTCGGTGCCGGACGGGCGAACGAGGATCCGTCCGCGCGACCCAAGACGCGCCTCCGCGCGCGTCACGGCGGCGGCGAAGGCCGGGTCGACCTCCCAGGAATCCTTGTGACGAACGGCTGAGTTTATCACCACCTGTGGCAGCCTCGGAATTTGACGGGCCAGCTGGGCGAGCGTCGCGCCGCCGCTGGCGCGCACCGCCTTGACGAGCTCGATCGCGGTCAGCATGCCGTCGCCGGTCGTGGCCCGGTCTCGAAAGATGACGTGCCCCGACTGCTCGCCGCCGACCAGCGCGTCGGCGCGCTGCATCGCCTCGAAGACGTGGCGATCGCCCACGGGGGTGCGCAGCACCCGACCGCCGGCGGCCTCGATCGCGCGGTCCAACCCACCGTTGCTCATGACGGTTGCGACCAGCAGGCCGTTGCGCAGCGTCCCGGCCGCCAGGCGCTGCAGGGCGCAGATGCCCATGACTGCGTCGCCGTCGACGATCTCGCCCGCCTCGTCCACCGCGATCAGCCGGTCCGCGTCGCCATCGAAGGCGAATCCCATCTCCACATCGTGCTCGACCACCGCCGCGGCCAAGGCTTCGGGATGGGTGGAGCCGCTGCCCAGGTTGATGTTCGCGCCGTCCGGCTCGGCGTGAAGCACGGTCGTCTCGGCACCGAGCCTGCGGAAGAGGTCAGGGGCGATGGCCGCCGCGGATCCGTTGGCGCAGTCGATGGCGATCCGGAGCCCGTCGAGCGCGTCGCCGGCAGCCTCCGCCAGGTGGTCGGCGTACGCCTCCACCTCGACGGTGTCGCGGCGAATCCGGCCGAGTTCGGCGTTCCCACGGCCCGGCAGTGCGTCGGCCTGGAAGATGAGGCGCTCGAGCTGCTCCTCCACCTCGTCGTCGACCTTGCGGCCGCCGGAAACGACCTTCAGCCCGTTGTCCTCGGCCGGGTTGTGCGAGGCGGAGACCATGATCCCGGCCGCGTGATCCCCGGTGGCGGCGGCGAAGGCCAGGCATGGGGTGGTGACGACTCCCAGCTCGACCACGTCGGCGCCCACCGCGGAAAGACCAGCCGAGAGCGCCGCCACCAGCATGTCACCAGAACGCCGCGTGTCCTGGCCCACCACCACGCTGCGTCCCGCCCCATCAAGCAGGTGACCGACGGCACGACCCAGGTCGTAGGCCAGGATCGGGGTCAGGTCGACGTTGGCGACGCCGCGGATCCCGTCAGTGCCGAACAGGCGCCCCATCAGCCGGCGGGGGTGGGCGAGGCCGGCGGCTGGAGCACGACCGTGACGGTCCCCGGCGAGAGCGAGACGCGCTCGACCCCCGCCGGCAGGACCACGGTCGGCACGACGTCGTGCTGCCCGGGGGCCAGCCCGGTCACATCCAGGACCGGCGAGATGGCTGCCTCGTCCAATGCGTCAAGCGCGGCAGTCGTGCCGCGCAACGTGAGCGCCACCTGCGAGATCTCGGGCAGGCACGCCACACCGGGGTCCGCTCCCCGGCAGACGAGGCCGAGCAGGAAGGTGCGGGTCACGACCGCCGCGCGAATCTCGATGGTGACC
>JBKOZM010000028.1:0-8546 GCA_046725855.1 Chloroflexota bacterium
CCTTGGAGCCGATCAGGTAGGCCGCCACCAGCGTCTTGCCATGGCCCGGCGACAGGGCGTGAACGGCGCCCAGTCCGGCGGCAAGCAGGAGCGCCAGCATTGCGACGGGCAGCGTCAGCTCGCCGGTGATGAGGGCGGCGAACGGATCGTTGCTGGTCACACGTGGGCCGCCGGCGGTGGCAGCGACCGAGGTGGCGGGGCCGGACCCCCCGTCGGCCCGGAAGGTGGCCGTCGCGGATCGGACGTCCGGAGGCGAGGCGACAGTGGCGGGGGGGTAGGCGGTCAGCTCCGCGGACGGGCTGATGGCAGGAACGTCGGATGAAAGGATCGTCCAGCTGCCGGTCGCGATGGTCACCTCGCGCCAGCCGACGTGGCGATCCTCCGTCCCGTCCGCGATCGTGACCTCATGCTCTCCCGCCGAGAGCGTCCAGGCCGCGGCGATAGGGCATTCCAGGCGCAGCGTGTCGAGCCCACCCGCGCCGGCCGGGAACGTAAGTGCCGGGTCCCCGGCTGCCGTGACGATCAGGGTCCGTTCGTCGAGCGTCGCCACCAGCGCGGCGCGGGCGGCCTCGCAGGTTGCCTGCGCCCATGTGCGCCGCTCGCTGGGCGACAGCGTGGCGTCGCCATTGGCGTCCATCGCCTGCTGGGTGGCGAAGGCCGGGATCTCCGCCATGTCAATCGTGTAGCGCACGGCGGCCGCTTCACCGGTCAGCGTCACGGCCACCGCACGATTGACGGTGTAGTTGCCCAGCGGGTGGCCAAGGGCCGTGCCTGCTACGGCCAAGGCTGCCGCGATGGCGAGTGCCAGGGCGAGCCCCAAAGGCCTCATCGGTTCACCCCCGTGGCCTCGACGCCGGCGAGCGTGGCCTTCAGCACGGGGACCTGCAGCGGCGGGAGATAGGCGGCGCCGGCGAGCGCGGTCCTGAGCAGGCTGCGTGCCTCATCGGTTCGACCTTGAGCGGCGGCGATCATCCCCGCGTGGTACGCGAGGCGAGGGTCGCGTGTGCCAAGCGCCATCGCGGCCTGCGACTCGGCGGCGGCCTCATCGAGGGCGCCTGCCTTGTACAGGGCCCAGGCCAGGGCATCGTGGCCGTAGATGTCGGGGCGTACGACCAGCTCGGCCCGTGCGCGGCGCACGGCGTCCGCAACGTCGCGGTCATGGTCGGCCGCGATCAGGACGAGCTGTCGGTCATACAGCGTTCCGTTCGCCTGACCGAGCTCGCCGATTCGGTCGACCAGCGCGTACTGCCGTTCGGCCAGCCCGGGTTGGGCGGAGAGCGCGTAGAGATCGCCAAGCAGCGCTACCGCCTCCGGCTGTGGCAGGCGTTCGACGGCAGCCTCCAGGAACGCAATCGCGTCGGCGCGGCGTCCCACCGCGTCCAGCACGCGGGCACGACCGAGCGTCGCCGGCGGATAGTTGGGCAGCCAGCTGAGCGACCGGTCGTACGCGGCAAGCGCCTCATCGAGCTCCCCGCTGGACCGATACAGCTCGCCGAGCTGGAACCGATAGAAGGCGGCGGCATCGGGGAAGTCGTCCTCCTCCGCGGTGTCGGCCGCGCGGCCGAGGAGCCGGATCGCCTCATCGGTGTCGCCGGTCAGGAACGCAACGCGACCGAGCCTGCTCCAGACGGCAGGCGATGGGGCCAGGCTCGCCAGCGTCGCGTACCGCTTTCGGGCGCCCTCCAGGTCGCCGGTCTCCAGCAGCGCGTCGCCGGAGAGGCCGAGGGCGGCCAGGTTGTTCGGGTCGCGATCGAGCAGCTCGCTGGCGATCGCCAGGGATCGCGACCATTCATGCAGCGAGACGGCGACCTGTGCCTGGCGGGCCTGACCGGCCGCGAGGTCGGTGGTCGTGGTCGCGGCCCGCTCGAGCGCGGTCTGGGCGCGCTGCAGGTCGCCGAGATCACCGGTCGCGCGGCTCCGGTCGAGGTACGCATCGGCCAGGTTGACGAGGTCGATAGGGCTGGCGGCCCCTCCTGCCGAGTCCCTAACGCGAAGCTCCCAGAAGGCGACGCGTTCGGCCGGAGGACGGAGGCCGCCAGCGACTGCCGCCGATCCACCGTCGAGCGCGGGAGCATTCGGCTCCCCGCGATCCGCGATGGCCGGGGCCGCCGGCGCGGGCTCACGCTGCAGGGCGGCGCCCAGATAGGTCCCGCCAAGGACGAGCGCGGCGGCGATGGCGAATTGGGATACCCGTCGCCGCCAATCGGTGGCGGGAAGGCGGGTCCGGAGGGTTGGCGTGGTCATCGGTCTGGGTCCGATCTCCAGCTGAGGCGCGGGGGTGTCACTCCCCGGGGCGGGCGCACCCACCCCGGGAGAGTGCGATCGGTCAGTTCGGACCGGCGAGGTACGGGAAGCTGGTCGAGAAAGAGCTGTCGTTCGCGACGCAGTCGGACAGGGGACCCGTCGGAGTGCCGAGGGCCGTGAAGTTCAGCGCCACGTCGATCACGTCGTCGCGCAGGGCGCGGCCGTTCAGAGTTGTGAAGTCGGCCGCGCTGTGGGTGTTGTACGTGATCACGTCCGGCAGCAGCGTCGCCGCCACAGCCGCTCCGTGTGCCTGCGCAGCGGCCTCGGGGATCCCGAGCAGATGCTGGATGAGGTACGCCACGAACGAGACGTCGTCGGTGTAGTTGGCGACGTCATGGGCAGGTGTGGCGCGGTTGTACGCGTCCTTGGCCGCATCCGTGTGGTTGAACACCGTGTTGATGGTCGGAAGGCCCATCCGCTCGATCTGGGTCAGCGCACCACCCTCGTCGATCGAGACGGTGCCCCAGACCTTGACCGTGCCGTTGCCCAGGGCAGCGTCCGGCACCTCGAGCACGATGGCGACGCCGTTCACGCCGGCGAAGAAGTTTCGGGTGTTGGCGTCGCAGAAGGATGCGAGCCCGGACAGCGATCCGTTCAACAGTGCTGTCTTGAAATCCTTGAAGGCATCCAGGTCGAAGAAGAACGGATCGTCGCGCACGCCCGCCCAGGCCATCCCGCCACCGGTGAGGCTGATGGTCTGGTTGCTGGCACCTTTACCGATCTGCTTGCCGCCGGCTCCGCTGCCCGGGTCGGCTGACCCATCGGCTCGAAGGACGGCCATCGACTGCGCAGCGCTGTTCTGGACGCCGCCGAACTTGATGCGATACGCGATGTCGGGCACGGCGTCGCCATTGGTGCTGATCTTGAACTCGTAGAGTGCGCCGGGCCGGAAGCTGGTCGGCGACAGCACCCCGGCCAGTGGGTCGATGGTCATGACCAGCACCGTGTTGGCGGCGTTCTGGCCTTGGAAGACGTACACGTCGTTGATGTCGGTCCGGCCGTCGTGCTTGACGGTTGGCGCGTCGAGGTGGTCGGCCGCGCCAACGCGCAAGGCGGCGGATCCGATGACGAGGGCGGCCAGCGTCAGCACCGCGACGAGCGGGACGGCGATGGCGCGCAGGCTCAAGCTACGCATGGGTCTTCTCCAAGAACGGGCGAGGTGGGCGCGCTGCAGGGCGCGCAGGGCATGGCGAAGCTGGGATGTGCGCGATAGGCCTTGTCCCTCCGGTGGGTGGGCGCCGGCGGCTCGGGTCGCCGGCACGGGTGTCGGAGGGAGTACGACGGTTCAGGCGCCGCGCATCATCGGCCGCCGACCGCGCTGGAGGATCGGACGGTGCCGGGGTGACCCGGCCCGCCCATCGGTCTTACTCCAGGTAGTCCTTGAGCTTGCGGGATCGGCTCGGGTGCCGGAGCTTGCGCAGCGCCTTGGCCTCGATCTGGCGGATCCGCTCGCGGGTCACGTTGAAGTCGCGACCCACCTCCTCCAGCGTCCGGGAGCGCCCGTCCTCCAGGCCGAAGCGGAGCTGCAGGACGCGTCGCTCGCGCGGGGTGAGCGAGTCGAGCACGCCCTCCACCTGCTCCTTGAGCAGCTGATGGCTGGCGGCGTCGGCGGGCGCCACCGAAGCCAGGTCCGGGATGAAGTCGCCCAGGTGCGAGTCCTCCTCTTCGCCGATCGGCGTCTCCAGGCTGACCGGCTCCTGGCTGACCTTCATGATCTCGCGCACCTTCTCCGGCGAGACCGTCTGGGGACCGACCGCCTCGCGCTCGTCGACCTCGACCTCGGTCGGCTCGCGCTGCAGCTTGTCGCGCAGCTCGCGCACGATCTCGTCGCGGCTCATGCGCCGCGCGATCTCCTCCACCGTCGGCTCGCGACCCAGCTCCTGGAGCAGCGTCCGGCTGACGCGGATGAGGCGGTTGATGGTCTCGACCATGTGGACCGGGATCCGAATGGTGCGGGCCTGGTCGGCGATGGCCCGGGTGATCGCCTGCCGGATCCACCACGTGGCGTAGGTGCTGAACTTGAAGCCCTTCTCGTAGTCGAACTTCTCGACCGCCCGGATGAGACCGATGTTGCCCTCCTGGATCAGGTCCAGGAAGCTCATGCCGCGACCGATGTACTTCTTGGCGATGCTGACCACCAGGCGCAGGTTGGCCTCCGTCAGGCGCTTGCGCGCGTCGACGCTCTGCTCGACCAGCTGCCCGGAGCGCTTCTCAAGAGGCACGTCCACAGGGATGGTCGGGTCATAGCCGAGCTCGTGCAGATAGGCGGCGTCGTTGCCGTCCTCGATGTAGGCACGCACGATCTGCTGTGCCGTCTCACGCGCCCAGCGCTCCAGCTCCACGAGCTCGCTCGCGCCGGCGTGGTCGAGCGGCCGGAAGCGATACGAATGCCCGAACAGGATAGCCTGCTTGAGCGCCTCGCCCGGGTTCTGCCCGAACAGCTTGATCAGCGACTCGGCGTGCATGATCCGCTCGCGAGCCTGGTCGTCCAGGTCGGGCGCGCGACGCGCCTTCGACAGCTTGACGGCCGGCGCCTCGATCGGCCGGCGGCGCTTGACCCACCAGTCGACGGCGTCGCGCGTGACGCGCGCCGACTCCTTGGGCAGGTCGAAGGCGCGCATGGCGGCCATGCTGCGGGCCTTCGGCTCTGAGTTCGTGCTGACCCAGGTGTACAGGTTGACGAGGGCGCGCGCCGGATCCTCGACCGCCTGCTCGCCGAGCTCGATCGCCTTGGCCAGGACGACCTCCTCCTCGGCGGTCAGCAGCGCGACCTTGCCGATCTCCTTGAGGTACATCCGGACCGGGTCGTCGATGCCGATCAGATCGGCGGCCAGCGCCTCCAGGTCCTCCTCGACGCCCTCCGCTCGTCCGGGACGCCCCTCCTCGGGGATCTCTTCCTCGATGTCGGCGATCAGGGTCGGGTTGTTGTCGGCATCGAGAACCTCGACGCCGGACTCCTCGGCCGCCGCGTACAGCTCCTCGATGGCTGCCAGGTGCGCCTCCGGCTGCGGCACCGCCTCCAGGATCTGGTCGTGGGTGATGAAGCCCTCGCTGCGGCCCTTCTCGAGCAGGCCCTCGATCGCTCGGCTCTCGCCGGCGCCATCGGTCGTTGCGCGGCTCGACCCCGACTTGGTGCTCGGCGCCTTGGCCTTGGTGGCCGGAGCCTTGACTGCCGGAGGCTTCGGGGCCGCCTTTTCGTTCGTGGCCTTGGCCGGCGTGGTCTTGACGGCAGCCACCTTTGCGGGCACCGCCTTGGCGGCCGGTGCCTTGGCGGCCGTTGCCTTGGGCGCCATCGGCTTGGCTGCGATCGGCTTCGTCACCCTGACGTCCGTCTCACGCTTCTTTGTGGTCGTCGCCACGCTCAGCTCCTCCTCACGCCCGCCGCTCCGGCAGGCTCCTGCATCGCCTTCGTTGCCTCGGCCTTCTCACGGCCGATCTGGCTGATCCGTTGTTCCAATGTTGCGAGTCGCGCCCCGTCGCCCTCGCGCTGCGCCTCCTCCAGCAGCAGGCGTCCGTCGCGCAGGTCCTCCTCCAGGCGCGCGACGCGCAGCCGCAGCAGGGTCACGCGTACTACTTCGGCAGCGGTATCGGCATCAAGCCCGTCTCCCTCCCCCGGCGTTCGCGCCAGAAGATCGTGGGCGAGGTCGGCCGACGCCGGATCCAGGCCCGCCACGAACGCATCCAGGTCCGGTTCGCCGTCGCTCCTCGCCACGAACGCACGCCAGGCGCTGGCCAGCGACGCGGCGGTCGCGTCGCGCAGCGGTAGGGGCTCGGGGGAATCCGCGATCAGGCGCGGGTGGCGCAGCAGCAGCCCCAGCGCTTCCGCCTCGAGCGGCGACAGGGCAAGCTGCGGAGGCGTCCCGTTCCCGTCCCCCGGGCCGAGGGGCAGCGACGGTCGCGCCAACGGCCGGCGCACGGGCTCTCGCTGCAGGGCGTCGGCCAGCATCCGCTCCTCGACCCCGACGAGCTGGGCGAGGCGCTGCAGGTAGAGGCTGCGCACGATCGGGTCGGCCACCCGCTTGAGCAGCGTCAGGACGCGGCTGGTCAGCTCGCGCTTGCCCGCCACCGTGCCCATGTCCACCTCGGACACGCTGCGATCGATGAAGTAGTCGATCACCGGCTTCGCCTCGGCCACGGCCGCGCGCCACGCCTCCGGATCGGTCCTGATCAGCTCATCAGGGTCCTTGCCCGCCGGAATGCGCACGACCCGAACCTTCGAGACGCTCTGGTCCGGGCCCAACTCCTCGATCAACCCGCGCTGGGTCGCCTGCTCGCCGGCGAGGTCGACGTCGTAGGCGAGCGCCACGGCATCCGCGTACCGGGTGGCGAGCTCGACCTGGCCGCGCGTCAGCGCGGTGCCGAGGCTGGCCACCACGTTCTCGAATCCAGCCTGGTGGGCGGCCATCACATCGGTGTAGCCCTCGACGATGACGGTCAACCTCTCGCGTCGGATGGCGGCCTTGGCCAGGTTGATGGCGTACAGCGTCCGGCTCTTGTCGAAGAGCGGGCCGGCCGGTGAGTTGAGGTACTTGGGGCCATCTGCGCCGGGCATGATCCGGCCGCCTAGCCCAACCGCGCCGCCGGAAGGATCGCGAATGGGAATGATGATCCGCCCGCGGAACTTGTCGATCACCCCGCCGCGGTTCGACGGGCTGGCCAGCCCGGACGCGATCAGCTCCTCGTTGCTGAAGCCACGACCGATGAGCCGGCGGGTCAGCATCTCCCAGTTGTTGGGCGCGTAGCCGATGCCGAAGTGGTCCAGCGTGGCGGCGGTGAAGCCACGCTCGTCCAGATACCGCCGCGCCGCCTCGGCCTGGTGTGACTGCAGGAGGACCTCGCGATACCAGGCGATGGCCGCCTCGAGCGCCTCGCGCAGGCGCCGCTTGTATCGGTCCTCCTTGGCCGTACGCTCGGACAGCTCGACCCCCGCCTTCTCGGCGAGCCGCGAGAGCGCCTCACGGAACTCGAGCCCGTCGCGCCGCATCAGGAAGGTGAAGATGTCACCCCCCTCGCCGCAGCCGAAGCAGTGCCACGTCTCGCGATCCGGGCTGACCACGAAGGAGGGCGTCTTCTCGGCGTGGAACGGGCAGAGGCCCTTGTAGGCGGAGCCGGCACGCTTCAGCGCGACCGTCTCGCCGACCACGTCGATGACGGGCAGCTTCGACTTGATCTCGGCGGTGATGCCTGTTGAGGTCATACGGGGGGCAGGTCCTGCCGGCTTCGCGGCTTGTCAAGGGGTTTGTCAAGAGGTGGATGCTAATTCTACCACGAAGTCAAGGTGCAGCCCACTCTGAGGCGAGGCATCTGGGGGGAATCGTCACCAGTTGGCCGTATCGACCATGAAGTGAGGCTGACGGGCCGCAACGGCACGCTTCGTGGTCGACCGGAGTCAGCTGCTGGCGATTCCGCCACGAACCGCGCCGAGACCGCGAGATCCTGGTCGTTACGGCCAGCCCGTGGCGAATGCGTCCAACATGGCAGGCCATAGCTACATCTCGTCAACGCTGGACGCGGGTTATACACTCCACGGCCCCAGACTCCAGCGGAGGACCCCAAACGCCCGTCGCCACCGACTCAACTGACCAGCACGAGACCGATCGGCTGCGCGCCGCCTTCCGTGACCTGCACGGCGCACGGCTGCACGGCTTCGCGCTGCTCGTCACGCTTGGCGATCGGCAGCGTGCCACCCTCACGGCAGCCCGCGTCCTCGAGGAGGGCGTCGGGCGTGCGGCCGAGCTCCGGCACCCGGAGCGCGCCGCGGCGTGGCTGCGCGCGCGACTGCTCCGGAACCTGGGCCGTGGACGAGGAGCGACGGCCGCTCGCCGCGACGAGGAAGGTCGTGCGGCCCTCCGCGAGCTGGGCGCGGCCGATCCCCTCTTCGACGGGCTGGCGACACTGCCGATGAAGGAGCGGGCGGCGCTGGTGGCGTCTGCTATCGAGCGCTTCGTCCCGGGCGACGTGGAGACCATCCTCGGCCTGCGACCCGGCACCAGCCCGCGCGTCGTGGCCCGCGCGCGCGAGCGGTACCTGGCGGCGGTGACCGCGGCAGCGCCTGCGCACCCGCTCGACGCATCGCCGGGCGGCGTGCTCACGGACCGCGTGCGCGAGGTCGCGGGTCGGACGCTAGGACTCATCGGCGGAAATGCCCGATGACGCGCCGGATCGCCGATCCACACCTGCGCTTCAACGCCTGGCTCGTCGCCGGCGCCGAAGGTGAGCTCGCCCGCGACCTGGCGTTGCAC
>JBKOZM010000029.1:0-14798 GCA_046725855.1 Chloroflexota bacterium
GCCCAGCGCCGCAGCGGGGCTCGATCTCTAGGGGAAGCACCCGTCGGGCGACATGGGCAGCGGGTCCGGGACCCAGGTGCCAACGCATCGGGTCAACGGTGGCTACGATGCGCTCACCTCATGTCTACCTGGTTCGACAAGCTCCTGGAGGAGCTGCAGCGCCGTCAGGCCGAGCAGGATGCCCGCCGCGAAGGCCGCCCATTTCCGCCTCGCGAGCCGCGGCGCGCTGGCCGGCGAGACGGCGGTGATGGGGCGCCGCCTTCGGGCGACGGCCCGGTAGCCTTCCCGCGACGCCCGCGCGCCGGCTGGCCGCCACGCCGCTGGATCACGTTGGCGGTCATCGCCCTTCTGGCGCTCTTCGCCCTCGGCTTCCTGGGGGGCATCGTCGACTTGCTGACCGACCTGATGTGGTACGACGCGCTCGGGCGGCAGGAGGTGCTGACGACCCGACTGTGGGCGCGGGTAGGGCTCTTCTTCGTGGGACTCGCTGCCTTTGGGCTGCCTGCGCTGGCCAGCATCTGGCTGGCGCGCCGCATCGCGCCGCAGGTGCCGATCCGGCGCATCGGCGGATTCGAGGTGCCGGACGCGTCGCGCGCCATCACCTGGGGCCTGGTGGCGGTGGCTGCCGTCATGGCCCTCGTCTCGGCGGGGGTCTGGAGCGGCAGCTGGGAGACAATCCTGCTCTATGCGAACGGCGGCGACTTCGGGTCCAAGGACCCGAACTTCGGCCGAGACATCGGCTTCTACATCTTCGACCTGCCGTTCTGGCGCTTCCTGCAGGGATGGGGCGTGGCCAGCCTGTTCGCGATCCTGCTGCTCACCCTGGGTGCGTACGCCGCGGGGGCGCTGCGCTGGCAGTTCCGGCTCACCGCCGCGGTTCGGGCGCACCTCTCCATCATTGGCGCCCTGCTGCTGGCGCTCTTCGCAATCGGCTATCAGCTCGACATCCCCGAGCTGAGCTACTCCACCCGTGGCATGGGTGCCGCCCTGCAGGGCGCCAGCTACACCGACATGAACGCCCAGGTGCCCGCCTACGCGATCCTGACTGTCGTGGCTCTGGCCGCAGTCGCGCTGCTGCTGGCCAACATCTGGTTCCGGACCCTGTGGGCGCTGGCCCTGGCCGGCGGTGCCTGGTTCGTGCTGTCGATCCTGATCGGGGGCCTGTACCCCGCCTTCGTCCAGACGTTCAACGTCGAGCCCAACGAGAAAGCACTCGAGACGCCGTACATCGAGCGCAACATCAGCTCCACGCGCGCCGCGTTCGACCTGGACTCCATCTCGCTGCGGCCGTTCACTGGCGAGCGGACGGTGACTTCGGCAGTCCTCGACCAGAACCCGGAGACGCTGAACAACGTCCGGCTGTGGGACTACCGCCCGCTTCTCGTCACCTTCGGGCAGCAGCAAAAGATCGTGCGCTACTACGAGTTCCACGACGTCGACATCGACCGCTACGACATCGATGGCGAGCAGCGGCAGATCATGCTCAGCGCCCGGGAGCTTGATCAGAGCCAGCTCGTCGAGCAGGCCAAGACCTGGACGAACGAGAAGCTCTACTACACGCACGGCTACGGCATCACGGCCGTGCCGGTCAACGCCGTCACGCCCGAGGGCCAGCCCGACTATCTGGTCGAGGGGATCAACCAGGAGCCCAGACTGCCGATCGGGGAGCCGCGCATCTACTTCGGCGAGCTGACCAGCAACTATGTCGTCACTGGTACGCAGACCGACGAGTTCGATTACCCCCTCGGCGAGGAGGGCGGCACCACCACCAGCTGGACCGGGTCGACCGGCGTCTCGCTGTCCAATCCGATCACCCGCTTCCTGTTCGCGACCCGCTTCGGCGACTTCAACCTGCTGATCAGCAGCCAGCTGACCGACCGCTCGCAGATCCTGTACCGCCGCGACATCGGCGAGCGCGTGCGGGAGCTGGCGCCATTCCTGGCCTTTGACCGCGATCCCTACCTGGTCAGCGCCGACGGCCACCTGACCTGGATCTGGGATGCATACACCCTCACCAACCGCTACCCGAACGCGCAGCCGCTCGGTAGCGATACCGCGTTCCCGGGCGTGAACTACGTCCGCAACAGCGTCAAGGTCGCGATCGATGCCTACCACGGCACGGTCGAGTTCTACGTGGCCGATCCGGCAGATCCGCTGATTCGGGCGTACCAGCGGATCTTCCCGAGCCTGTTCCGTCCGCTGGACGAGCTCTCGGAGACGCTGCGCGCGCACCTGCGATACCCGGAGGACCTGTTCACGGCCCAGAACGAGACCTACCTCGTCTACCACGTGCCCAGCTCGCCGGGCGGGGCCGGGACGCTGTACGGCCAAGAGGACCGATGGGCGTTCCCGACCCAGCAGACCGGGGTGGAAGGCGAGGGTCGGCTGATCGAGCCGTACTACGTCATCATGAAGCTGCCCGGCGAACGCACCGCCGAGTTCGTCCTGATCCAGCCGCTCGTCGCCTCGAATCGCCAGAACATGGTGGCCTGGGTCGCGGCGCGGATGGACCCCGGGATCTACGGGCAGCGGATCGCCTTCCGCTTCCCGGCCGACTCGAACACGTTTGGCCCGGCACAGATCCAGTCGCGGATCAACCAGGACAGCACCGTCTCGGCCCAGTTCACGCTCTGGTCGCGCGCCGGTTCGACGGTGGTGCGCGGCGACCTGCTGGTGCTGCCGATGGGGGACTCGATCCTGTACGTCGAGCCGATCTTCCTGCAGTCGACCGAGTCCAGCTTCCCGGAGTTCAAGCGCGTGATCCTGGCCTCGCAGAACCGGATCGCGTTTGCCGAGACGATCGACGAGGCCCTGAAGCAGCTCATCGGCGCGGCGGCGCCACCGCCGCCGGACGGCGGGCTGCCGGAGGACGTGGCCGGCCTGGTCGCCGAGGCGCAGCGGCTGTATGCGGAGGCGCAGGCCGCGCTCGATGCCGGCGACCTGGGCGCCTACCAGGCCGCGATCGACGACCTCCAGGCGGTCCTCGACGCGCTCGCCGAGGCGACCGGCGCCACGCAGCCGTCTGTCGAGCCTTCGCCGAGCGCTTCGCCGTAGACGGTGGAGATCCTCGTGCTCGGCTCCGGGGCGCGTGAGCACGCGCTGGCCTGGCGCCTGGCGCGCGACGGGAGCGGTGCGCGGATCCGGATCGCCCCCGGCAACGGTGGCACGCCGGCCGTGGCCGAGACCGTCGCCGGCCTGGACATCGGTGACCCCGCCGCGGTCGCCCGTCACGCTACGCGCGAGCGCTACGACCTGGTCGTGATCGGACCGGAGGCGCCGCTGGCGGCCGGCGTGGCCGACGCCCTGATGGCCGCATCGGTGCCCACCTTCGGCCCGAGCGCTGCGGCCGCCCGCCTGGAGTCCTCGAAGGCCTTCGCCAAGGACCAGCTGCGCCGCGCCGGGGTCGCCACCGCTGGCAGCGCCGCGTTCTCAGACGCCGACTCGGCGATCGCCCACCTGCGCACGCTCGACCGTTCACCGGTCGTCAAGGCCGACTGGCTGGCGGCCGGCAAGGGCGTGGTCGTGGCCGAAACGCCGGAGGAGGCGGAGGCCGCGATCCACTCCCTGTTCAACGAGGCGCGGCCTGGCGCCAAGCTGCTGCTGGAGGAGCGGCTGTCGGGCCGCGAGGTATCGGTCTTTGCGCTCGTCAGCGACGAGGCGGTCGTACCGCTGGGCGCGGCCTGCGACTACAAACGGCTGGGGGACGGCGACATCGGTCCCAACACAGGTGGGATGGGCGCCTACAGCCCGGTGCCCTGGTTCGGCGACGCCGAGATCGAGACCGCGGTCGCCACCATCTTCGAGCCGATCGCGTGGCGCATGGCGCGCGACGGCAGCCCGTATCGCGGCGTGCTGTACGCGGGCCTGATGCTGACCGATACCGGGCCGATGGTCCTGGAGTTCAACGCCCGCTTCGGCGACCCGGAGGCGCAGGTGCTGCTGCCGCTCCTGGACGGGGAGCTGGCGGTGGCGCTCCTGGGCGCGGCGCGTGGCGAGCGTGGCGCGATGGAGGGGTCGGTGCGGCTGCGTCGCGGTGCCGCGGTGGGCGTCGTGCTGGCGGCGGCTGGCTATCCGCAGGCGCCGGTGAGCGGTGCCACGCTGGTGAGAGCCGAGCCGAGCGGGCCGGACGACACTGGGCCGCTGCTGCGCTTCCACGCCGGCACGCAGCGGTCGAACGGTGGGTACGCGGCCTCCGGCGGACGGGTCGCCACGATCGTGGGGCTCGGCGCGGACCTGGCCGCGGCGCGGGCCGAGGCCTACCGGGGCGTTGCCGCCAGCTGGCTGGACGGCGGCCAGCATCGGACCGACATCGCGCTGCGCGAGGTCGAGGTCTAGCCGCCAACCGCGCCTCGGCACGCGGGATGCACCTCCCCAGCATTGATGCCGATCCTCGCCGCCGTCTTCGCGCTCGTCGGCCGCTTCGTCGGGCGGCTGCTGACCATGGCCTTCGGCTGGGCGAGCGTCATGCTCTTCGGCCGCGTGCCGCAGTCGAAGCAGGTGCTGCTCGCGGCGGTGGCGCTGGGCTCGATCGCCTGGGCGGTCGCGGTGCTTGGCGCCCTGGTGCCCCCAGTCGGCGATTTCCTGGTGACCGTCACCCTCCTGCCGGACTGGGTGGCCGAGAGCTGGCGGCGGACCGGCATCCGGGTGGCTGCCGTTGGCCTGCCCATCCTGATCGGCATCGGAGGCCTATTCCTGACCGATGCCGGCGCGCGGCCCCATGACGTTGGCGGCATTCTCACCCAGGTGCTGCGTGGCTACCCGTATGCCGCCGTGCTGGCGCTGACCCTGGCCGTCCTGATCGTGGTGGCGCCCATCCGCAAGCTGCGGAGCCTGGCCAAGCGCTGGGAGGATGCCCACATCCCGATGATCGTGCAACCGGGCGGCTACGAGCAGGTTGCCGACGACCTGGAGTCCGCCCTCGACGGCAGCGGCATCGAGGTGTCGCGCGCGTCGGCTCCCTGGATCCTCGAGACCCCGTCGAAGGTGCTGGCGCTGGTGGGCGGCGGCTCGGTGCGTGGCCTGGTCCCCGACCGGCTCTTCGTCATGCGCCAGCCCAGGCTGGAGGTGACCATCCACCCCACCGACGTGGCGATCTCCGGCACCCGCGAGCATGTGGCCCGGGCTCGTGCCGCTATCGCGACGCGGCTCCCGTTCACCGCCGCCTACCTGACCGCCACGCGCGAGGGCCAGCGCATCGAGGACCGGCTGCTGGCGGTCGCCACCGGCCCACGCGACGAGGCTTCGCTCGGGCTGCAGGAGATCGATCGCCGCCTGGCCTCGCTGGTCGTCCCGGAGGACGAGTGGGAGATCCTCTACCGGGAGCGCCTGCAGATCGAGCGTGACCTCCTGCGCGATGGACGGGACGGGGATGGGGACGACTCCCGGCGCCCATCGGTGGCCGGCTGGCTCGTGCGTCTCGTGCGAGCACTCTTGCCCTGACACTATCCTTGTCGCGCCGATGTCCGACACCCCGCTCGTGGCCGTGGTCTGCGGCTCCCGCTCCGACCTGCCGACCCTGCGCGGCTGCTTCGAGGTGCTCGACTCGTACGGCATCGGCTGGGAGGCATCGGTCATCAGCGCGCATCGACAGCCCGCCGCGCTGCAGCAGTACGTGGCCGACGCCGAGGAGCGCGGGGTCAGGGTCTTCATCGGGGCGGCCGGGTTGGCGGCGCACCTGCCGGGCGTGCTGGCCAGCCTGACTGCGCGACCCGTGATCGGCATCCCGCTCGATGGAGGGTCGCTGGGTGGGGCCGATGCGCTCTACTCGGTGGTCCAGATGCCGCCCGGCGTGCCGGTCGCCGCGGTCGCCATCGGCTCTGCCGGAGCCAAGAACGCCGGGCACCTGGCGGCGCGCATCCTCAGCCTGGCCGACGCGGGCATCGGCGAGCGGCTCGAGCGCTTCCGGGCCGACCAGGCCGCGGGGGCGGAGGTCGGCGTCGACCCGCGCGCCGAGGGGCGATGATCGAGCGCTACGCGCTCCCCGAGCTGCGCGAGCTGTTCAGCGAGCGACGCAAGCTCGAGCTGTGGCTTCGCATCGAGCTGCTGGCGGCAGAGGCGCTGAACGCGGCGGGCGTCGTCCCCGACCACGACTGGGAGCGCCTGCGCCGTGCCGCGACCGAGGTCGATCCTGCCCGCGCGCACGAGATCGAGCTCGAATCGCAGCATGACGTGATCGCCTTCCTGCGCTCGGTGACCGAGCGGCTCGGCCCCGAGGGGCGCTGGCTGCACTTTGGGCTGACGAGCTCCGACGTGCTCGACACCGCCACGGCGGTCATCCTGCGTGACGCGACCGGCGTCGTGCTCGGCGAGCTCGAGCGGCTGGCGGAGGTGGTCCGCCGCCTGGCCCTGCAGCATCGGTCCACGCCGATGGTCGGCCGCACCCATGGCATGCACGCCGAGCCGATCACGTTCGGCTTCAAGGCGGCCGGCTGGTACGCGGAGCTCGAGCGAGACCGGGAGCGCCTGTCGCGGGCTCGCGACGGGATCGGCGTGGGCAAGGTGTCCGGGGCGGTCGGCACGCACGCCAACGTCAGCGCGGCGGTCGAGCGGCACGTCTGCGAGGCACTTGGGCTGGTGGCCGACCCGGCCGCGACGCAGGTCGTCAGCCGCGATCGCCATGCCGAGCTGCTGGCCGCGCTGGCGATCCTGGGCGGCACGCTCGAGCGCATCAGCACCGAGCTGCGGCACCTGCAGCGTACCGAGGTTGCCGAGGCGTTCGAGCCGTTCGGCGCCGGTCAGCAGGGCAGCTCGGCCATGCCGCACAAGCGCAACCCGGTGCTCTCCGAGCGCGTCGGCGGCCTGGCGCGGCTGCTGCGCGCCGACGCGCTGGTGGGATTCGAGAACATGGCCCTCTGGCACGAGCGCGACATCAGCCACTCGTCGGCCGAGCGCTTCACCTTCGAGCGCGCCCTGGGCGTGGCGGCCTACGCGACCCGCACGCTGGCCACCATCCTGGACGGGCTCGAGGTCGACAGCCCGCAGATGGCGGCGAACCTGGACCGGCTGGACGGGATGGTGTACTCGGAGGCGCTGTTGCTGGCCCTGGTCAGCAAAGGCGCCGATCGGCAGGAGGCCTATCGGCTGGTACAGGGCGCCGCCATGCGATCGTGGGACGGCGACCGCTCGTTCCGGGCCGAGCTGCTCGCCGATCCCGGGGTGGGCGAATGGCTGAGCGCCGAGGAGATCGAGCGCGCCATGAGCCTCGAGCACCACCTGGCGGGCATCGCCGCCACCTACCGGGCCCTGGGCCTGGACGACGACGATCCAGCGGCCGAGGGCTGAGGGGTGCGCACCTGGCTTCGACACGGGGCGACGGCCGCGCGCGTCGCCGGGGAGCGGTCGGACCTGTGGCCGGCGGGCGCGCTGGGCAGCCTGGCCTTCCTGGGCTGGCTGCCGCTGCTGCTGACGGTGGCGCGCGTCGACGTGGGTGGCCTGGACCTGCTGGCCTCGGACCTGCGCAAGTCGAGCGCCTACCCGGCCAACGTCGTGGCCCTGGGCGTCACGCTGGTCGCCGGGGCCATGCTGCTGTGCCTGCTGGCCGCCATGGCCGAGGCGGCGCTCGCCCGCTTCGCCAGTCCGCGGCAGCGAAGCCATCCTCCGTTCGCGCAGGCCAGCCTGGGCGCGTTCAGCGTGATCCTGGCCTGCACCCCGCCCGCCGCGCTCGCGCTCGGGGCGCTCCTGCTGGGCGCCGTTGCGGTGGCGCCCGGCGAGTTCCTGTCACCTGACCTGGGCGTGCCGCTGCCGCTGCGCCTGGCCCGAGATCTGGCTCCCTTCCTGGCGGTGCTGCTCGTCGCCGTGCTGCTCGGTCAGGCGATCGGCGGCGCAGCGCTGCGCCGGGTCCTTGGGCAGGAGGCGCGACCAGTCGGCGCCGCGCTGGCCAATGCGACGCGTGAGCTCGCGCGCCGGCCGGTCCAGCGGATCGGCATGGCGGCGACGGGCCTGCTGGCCGACCTGCTGTCGGCCGCCCTGACCTATTCCATGCTGCGGGTGCTATGGGCGCCGATCGCCGTCGACATGGGCGCCGGACGCCTGGCCCGTCCGGACACCCTGCTGCTGCTGGTAGGCTTCGTGGCGATCTGGCTGGTGCTGCTCCTGGCGGCCGGAGCGCTACACGTGATGCTCTCCACCTGGTGGGCGCTGGAGCTCGCGGACGTGGAGGTGGCGTCGCGAGACGTGACCGTTGCGGGCCGGCCGGACGCGCGAGGAGGCCCGACCGATGACGCCCAACCTCTCTCCTGAGCTGCAGGTCGAGCTCGGCCTGCGGCTTGCCATCGGCCTGCTGCTGGGCGCTGCGATCGGATTCGAGCGGGAGCTCCACCGCCAGCCAGCCGGCTTCCGGACCCACAGCCTGGTGGCGCTGGGCGCGGCGCTGTTCACCATCATCTCCGGCTACGGTTTCGCGGGGGCCACGGTCGACCCGACCCGCATTGCCGCCCAGATCGTGTCAGGCATCGGCTTCATCGGCGCGGGAACGATCCTCCAGCATCGAGGCAGCGTCCGGGGCCTGACCACCGCGGCCTCGCTCTGGGCGGTGGCGGCCATCGGAACGGCGGCCGGCGCCGGTCTGCTGGTGATGGCGGCGGTCGGCACGGTGCTGATCCTGGTCGTGCTGGCCGCGTTCGACCGGATGGAGGAGTTCTTCCGGCGGCGGCTCGACCTGCGGGTGCCCGAGCCAAAGCCAGGCGAGGATCCAGGAGAGGGAAAGACGGAGGATATGCCGTGACCCTGCTGCGCACGTCGATCGAAGGCCTGCCGCTCGTCCACCGCGGCAAGGTGCGCGAGACCTACGCGGTCGGCGACGACCGCCTGCTGCTGATCGCGACCGATCGGCTCTCCGCCTTCGACGTCGTCTTCGACCAACCGATACCTGACAAGGGACGGGTGCTGACGCAGCTCTCCGCCTGGTGGTTCGAGCGCCTTGCGGCCCTGGGGCCGACCCACTTCATCTCCGCCCAGCCGGGCGATTTGCCAGCCGAGGCGCGCACCGCGGAGCTGGCCGGGCGCTGCACGCTGGCGCGCCGCGCCGAGCGGATCGACGCGGAGTGCGTCGTCCGCGGCTACCTGGCCGGATCGGGCTGGGCCGAGTACCGGGCCAGCGGGCTGGTCGGCGGGCACCGCTTGCCACCCGGGCTGCGCGAAGCCGATCGCCTGCCGGAGCCGATCTTCACGCCCTCGACCAAGGCCGAGGTGGGGCATGACGAGAACATCACCCGCGAGCAGCTGGCGGACCAGCTGGGAACGGAGCTGGCCCGGGAGCTCGAGGACCGCTCGCTGGCGCTGTACCTCGCCGGCGCGCGACGCGCGGCCGAGGTCGGCCTCATCCTGGCTGACACCAAGTTCGAGTTCGGCTGGATCGACGGTCGGGTCGCCCTCATCGACGAGGTCCTGACGCCCGATTCGAGCCGCTTCTGGGATGCGCAGCTGTACGCGCCCGGTGCCAGCCCGCCGAGCTTCGACAAGCAGTACGTCCGCGACTTCGTGGCCGGATCGGGCTGGAACAAGGAGCCACCCGCCCCTGCCCTGCCGGACGAGGTGATCGCCGGGACGCGGGATCGGTACGTGACCGCCTTCGAGCGGCTGACCGGACAGCTGTGGCAGGACGCGGAGGCATCGGTCTAGTGCGCTGGCTGGCCGACGTCCACGTGCGGTTGCGCCCGGGCATCGCCGACCCCGAAGGCCAGACGATCGCCGGTGGCCTGCGCGCCGTCGGCTTTCCGACGGTGGGCGAAGTGCGCGCCGGGAAGCTGCTGCGCGTCAGCTTCGAAGCACCCGACCGGGACAGCGCGGAGGAGGCGGTGGAGGCGATGTGCCGCAGGCTGCTCGCCAACCCGGTTATGGAGACGGCCGACTGGGAGATCCAGTCGCAGGGCATCCCGGCGGAGGAGGAGATCGCATGAGCCGCGGCCCGCGCGTCGCAGTGGTCGTCTTCCCCGGCACCTGGAGCGAGCGCGACTTCGTCCAGGCGGCGGACCTTCTGGGCTGGGAGGCACGGCTGATCTGGCATGCCGAGCCCGGTCTGGGCGAGGTGGATGCGGTGGTCCTGCCCGGAGGGTTCGCGCACGGTGACCACCTGCGGACGGGCGCCATCGCCCGCTTCTCGCCGGTGATGAGCGCGGTCGAGGCCTTCGCGGCGCGGGGTGGGCCGGTGCTTGGCTCGTGCAACGGCTTCCAGATCCTGTGCGAGGCGGGCCTGCTGCCAGGTGTCCTCCTGCGCAACGACAACCTCGAGTTTCGGTGCGACTGGCAATGGCTGCGGGTCGAGCGCGCGGCCGGGGCATGGCTGGCGGCCGAGGAGCTGGCGAGCGGCGACCTCATCCGCCTGCCGATCTCGCATGGTGAGGGGCGCTACCACGCCGATCCCGATGTCTTGGGCGAGCTGGAGCGGGAGGGCCGGGTGGTGCTCCGCTACGCCGATGCCAACGGAGCGGTCACGCCGGACGCCAATCCGAACGGGTCGCTGAACGGGATCGCCGGCATCGTCAACGGCGGCGGCAACGTCCTCGGCCTGATGCCACACCCGGAGCGAGCCGCCGAGGCGGAGGTGGGCGGGACCGATGGGCTACGCCTGTTGCGCTCCCTCGAGCGCTGGCTGGTGGCCCAGCCGGCCGTCGCCGAGCGTCGGCTATGATGCGAGCCGTCGCATTCGCTCCGGATGGAGGCTGACGGCCGATGCAGAACGACGAGCGCGACCCCCGCGACACGCCACCCGATGAGCCCGTCGAGCGGCCCGCCGACGAGGCGTCCCAGGACGTAGAGGGCGACGGCACGGCGGGCAAGGGCGAGGTGGAGCGCGAGGCGGGCGAGGACGAGTTCGAGACCGCTTCGTGGCCCTCACAGGACCTGACCAGGGCGCCCGATAAGGCCCAAGCCGAAGCCGAGGCTGCGGAGCCCGAAGCCCCCGCCCCCGAGTCGGGGCCACCGCCTCCCGAGGTTGAGGCCTATGCCGCGCCGGCGACGCCGCCGGAGCCGGGTCTCGCCGCGCACAGCGTTCCGGCCACGGAGCCGGGCGAGAGCACCATGTGCCCGCGCTGCGGGACCGAGAACCGTCCCGGCATCGCCTTCTGCCGCAACTGCGGCCAGCGGCTGGTCGCGGCCGGCGCGTCCACCACCGTTGAACGCCCGGCACCGCCGGATGGTACGCAGGCGTGCCCGCGCTGTGGAACCCACAACCGGGCCGGCGTGGCCTTCTGCCAGAACTGCGGGGCGAACCTCCGCGCGGCGGCGATCGGCGCCCGCGTCGACGACCGTCCCGCAGCCGCGGCCCGCGAGGAGCCGGCCGCCGGTGCCGGGCACGCCATCCTGGGCCCGGTGGTGCTGCTCATTGGCGCGATCGGGGTCGCCACCGCCTGGCTGCTGCCGTTCCCATTTGGGGCGGGTTCGCTCTACGACCGCGCCTTCGGCTCGGTCGACGGCTACGGCATCGCCTTCTGGAACGCCTATCGAGAGATCGAGGGCCTCGCCTCGCAGGCCTACTTCGGCTTCGCCGCGCCCGCGCCGTTGCTGGTCGGCCTGCTGGTGCTGCTGGCGATTGGAGGCTTCGTACGGCCCGCGCCCGCCATCCTGCAGCTGGCCGGCCTGCTGGTGGCGCTGGTGTGGGCCATCGGCCTCGCCGTCCTGTTCGTGCTGGTCGAGGTGATCGGCGGTCCGGGCGGGTCGTTGATCGACATCCTGCGCGCCCTGTCCCCCGGCGGCATCATCTTCCTGCTGGCCGGCCTGATCGTGGTGATCGGCACGTTGACCCGCGTCGGACGCGGCTGAGGCATGGCGGATCGCTTCTGCCCGAGCTGCGGCACGGAGGTCGATGCGGACGCGCGCTTCTGCCCAACCTGCGGCATCACGCTGGAGGACGAAGCGCGGGCCGAGCTGCCGGCCGCACCGGCGTGGCCGAAGCCGGAGACGCAGGCCATCCAACCGCCCGACGCCAAGCCGGCAACGTCGGCTGTACCACCGCCGCCACCCGCTCCGCCGCCGTCTGCCGCTGCGCCCGCGCTCGAACCCGCGCAGCCGATTCCGCCTCCTCCGCCGCCTCCGCCGATCGACCGGCAGGGGATCGACCTTCCGCTGACCTGGCCGACCATGGCGTCCGGCTGGCTGATCGGCATCGGCTGCCTGGTCGGCGCGGTCGCCCTCATCCCCAGCCTGTCCGACCTGCTGAGCGTGCTGCTGCTCTTGGCCCTGCTGGGCCTGGCGGCCACGGTCTTCCTCTCCGAATGGGTTCCGGGGATTCCGCACCTGCGGCTCATCACCCTGGTGGTGACCACCATCGGGCTGGGAATCGCCCTGGACCGCTCCGCCTTCACGGTGCGCGGCATGGAGACGGTGTTGCTGCTCGCGATGCTGGCGGCCGTCGCCGGGGCGCTCCTCATCGAGCTCGATCGTGACCGGCCCCTGCCACCGCCGGGCAGCGCCGGAGGGTGAGCTCGGAAGCGTGAGCATCGCCCCGCCCGTCGATCGGCACGGGCTGACCGACGACGAGTACCGCCTGGTGGTTGGTGCGCTCGGCCGCGAGCCGAACGCCGTCGAGCTCGGGATGTTCGGGGCGATGTGGTCGGAGCACTGCGCCTACAAGCATTCCAGGCCGCTGCTGGCGAGCCTTCCCACGCGCGGGGCGCGCGTGCTGGTCGGGCCCGGCGAGAATGCCGGCGCGCTCGACATCGGGGATGGGCTGGCGGCCGTTTTCAAGGTCGAGTCGCACAACCACCCCTCGGCGGTGGAGCCGTACCAGGGCGCCGCCACCGGGGTGGGCGGCATCATCCGCGACATCTTCACCATGGGCGCCCGCCCCATCGCCCTGCTCAACTCACTGCGCTTCGGACCGCTCGACCCAATGGACGACGCCTCTGGTAGGACCGATGCCGGCGACGCCACCCGGAACCGCTACCTGTTCGGCGGGGTGGTGGCCGGGATCGCCGGCTACGGCAACTGCATCGGCATCCCGGACGTGGGCGGGGAGCTGCTGTTCGACGCCAGTTACAACGGCAACCCGCTGGTCAACGCCATGTGCGTCGGAGTCGCGCGCCACGACGAGATCACCCTGGCGCGCGCAGGCGGGCCGGGCAACGCCCTGCTGCTGGTGGGGGCGGCCACCGGCCGAGACGGGATTCAGGGGGCGAGTTTCGCCAGCGCCGCGCTGGGCGACGACCGCGACGAGCGGCGCCCCGCCGTGCAGGTCGGCAACCCCTTCCTCGAGAAGCTGCTGCTGGAGGCCTGCCTGGAGCTGTCGAGCTCGGACGCGGTGGTGGCGATGCAGGACCTGGGCGCGGCCGGGCTAACCTGCGCGCTGGCCGAGCTGTCGGCGCGCGGCGACTGTGGGGCCGAGGTCCAGCTCGAGCTGGTGCCGACCCGCGAGGACGGCCTCGGCGCGTACGAGCTGCTGCTGTCCGAGTCGCAGGAGCGGATGCTGCTGGTGGTGCGCGCCGGGCGCGAGGAGGAGGTCCAGGCCGCCTTCGAGCGCTACGAGCTGCATGCGGTGACCATCGGTCGGGTCATTGCCGAGCCGGTCGTGCGCGCCAGCCTGCACGGCGAGCTGGTCTGTGAGATCCCGGGACGCGCGCTGGCCGACGACGCGCCGCGCTATCTTCGTCCCGCGGCGCCTCCCGACGGGCTAGGGGCGCGGCTGGCGGAGTCGCTGGATGAGCTGGCGGCCGCGCTCCCGGACGCCGCGCTGCTGCCGGAGCTGCTGGGCAGCCCGAACCTGCGGGACCGCAAGCCGGTCTGGCGGCGCTACGACCACATGAACGGCACGAACACCCTGGTCGGGCCGGGCGCGGGTGACGCCGCCCTGTTGCGGATCAAGGGCACCAGCCGGGCCATCGCGCTGAGCCTGGACGGCCCCGGTCGACTGGGCGCGCTCGACCCACGGCTGGCCGGCGCCGCCGCGGTGGTCGAGGGAGCGCTGAACGTGGCCTGCTCGGGCGCCGAACCGATCGGCATCACCGACTGCCTGAACTTCGGGTCGCCCGAGACCCCGGCCGGCTACTGGCAGCTGTCCGAGGCGGTGGCCGGCATGGCCGATGCCTGCCGGCAGCTCGACATCCCGATCGTGTCGGGCAACGTGAGCCTCTACAACGAGACGCCGGACGGGCCGATCCTGCCCACTCCCGTGGTCGGCACGGTCGGGCTGCTCGCCGACCGGTCGACCGCGGTGCCGATGCGCTGGCAGCCCGGCGACGCCATCTGGCTGCTCGGCGCCGCGGCCTGGGATGCGGCCGCGATGGCCGGCTCCGAGCTGGCCTGGCGCCGTGGCCGCTTCGGCGGACGGCCCACGCTCGACCTGCCGGCCGCCCAACGCCTGGTCGTGCTGCTGCGGCGCCTCGCAGAGGAGCGACGCCTGGGTGGCGCGCACGACCTCTCTCTTGGCGGGCTGGCCGTGGCGCTCGCCCGTCTGGCCCTCGCCTCAGGGATGGGCGCGACCGTCTCGCTGGCGAGCGAGACCGCGGCCGCCCGGCTTCCGACCGCCGCCCTGTTCGGCGAGCGGACCGGCCGCGCCATCGTGGCGGTTGCGGCGGAGCACGAGGAGGCGCTGGCCGAGGCCGCCGCCAACGCGGACGTGCAGGCCGTGCGTCTGGGTTGGGCCGGCGGTGGCGAGCTGGACGTGTCGCTGGGATCGGTGGAGCTGCGCTGGGAGCTGGCAGAGCTCGAACGAGCCTGGACCACTCCGTTCTAGTCGACGCTCCTCAGCCGAGCGCTTCTCAGCTGGCGGCCTCGCGCAGCGGGGGCTGCGCCGGGGTCGCCTCGGTGGCGGGCGTGGTCTCGGGCACGGCGGGTCGCGTGCGGGTGCGCCGGGCGCGGGGCTTTTC
>JBKOZM010000030.1:0-11949 GCA_046725855.1 Chloroflexota bacterium
TTCACCATCCGCTCGGCGCCGCGCGCCACCTCTTCCAGGCAGACCTCGGCGGTGGCCTCAGCCTGCGGCGTGCCGATCGACGAGCGGCGGGCCGTTCGGCTCGGGCCGCCCAGGTCGCCGAACTCGAAGACCTGTTCGAAGCCACCGGTGCCCCCGCTGCCGGCTCGCGACGAGCTGCCGGCACCCATCGGTCCGGAGCCCTCGAAGGGGTCGCCACCGAAGAAGGCGCGGAAGAAGTCGCTGAAGCCGCCCAGGTCCTCGGGGCTGACGCGGCGGTACTCCCAGCGCGTGCCGCCCGGGGCGCCACCGAAGCCGGCCCAGTCGGTCGCGCCCCCGCCGAAGCCGGCGTTGGCGTAGGCCTGCCAGTTGGCCCCCAACTCGTCGTAGCGCTTCCGCTTCTCCGGGTCGGAGAGGACGGCATGCGCCTCGTTGGCGTCCTTGAAGCGGCGCTCGGCGCCGGCGTCGCCGGGATTGCGGTCAGGATGGAGCTCGCGTGCCAGACGGCGATAGGCCTTCTTGATCTCGGCCTGCGTCGCCGTCTTCGGCAAGCCCAGGACCTGGTAGTAGTCCTTGTACTCCATCGGTCCGGCGCGGGAGCCCGCCTCTATGCGACCCCGGTCGGGGGCTGCTCAGGCTTCTTGGCCGGTGGCGGGCCGGCGGCGATGGGCGCCTCCGCCGGCTGCCGGGCGCGACGCGAGCGCGGTGCGACCCGCTTCTGGCGGGCCGCGCGCTCGGCCTTGATGCGGGCCGACGGCCGTGCCTCGGCGATGAGCGCCTGGGCCAGCACCTCGTCCATGGTCTCGACCGGGACGATCGTCAGCTGGTTGCGGACGTCCTCCGGCACGTCGACCATGTCCTTCTCGTTCCGCTTGGGGATGAGGACGGTCTTGACGCCGGCCAGGTGAGCCGCCAGCAGCTTGCTCTTCAGCCCGCCGATGGGCAGCACTCGCCCGCGCAGCGTGATCTCGCCGGTCATGGCCAGGTCGCGCCGCACCGGCTTGCCGGTGAGCAGGCTGGCCATGGCGGTGGCCATGGTCACGCCCGCGCTCGGCCCGTCCTTGGGCGTCGCGCCGGCGGGGACGTGGATGTGCAGCGTCTGCTTCTCGAAGACGGCCGGGTCGATCCCCAGCTGCTTCGTGCGGGCCCGGATGTAGCTCATCCCGGCGCGCGCCGACTCCTTCATCACGTCGCCCAGCTGACCGGTGAGGATGAACTCGTCCTTGCCCTCCATGCGGGTCGCCTCGACCTGCACGATGTCGCCGCCGGCGTCGCTGACCACCAGACCGGTGGCCATGCCCACCTGGTCCTCCGCGTCCAGCTCGCCGTAGTCGAAGCGGGCCGGGCCCAGGAACTCCTCGAGCTGATCGGGCTCGACGACCACCTTGGTCGACGCGTCGTCGGCGACCTTGCGGGCCACCTTGCGCGAGACGTTGGCGATCTCCCGCTCCAGGTTGCGTACGCCGGCCTCCTTGGTGAAGGCCTGGATCAGCCGCACCATGGCGGGCTCGGTGATCTCGAGCTGACCATCGGTCAGGCCGTGGTTCTCCAGCTGCTTGGGCATCAGGAAGCGCTGCGCGATGCGCAGCTTCTCGAGCTGCGTGTAGCCGGGCAGCTGGATGACCTCCATCCGATCACGCAGCGCGTGCGGGATGGTGTCCTGCATGTTGGCGGTGGCGATGAACAGCACCTTCGACAGGTCGAACGGCACCTCCAGGTAGTTGTCCTGGAAGCTGAAGTTCTGCTCCGGGTCGAGCACCTCCAGCAGGGCCGACGACGGGTCGCCGCGGAAGTCCATGCCGACCTTGTCGATCTCGTCGAGCATGAACACCGGGTTCGCGCTGCCGGCGGTCTTGATGGACTGGATCACCCGGCCGGGCAATGCACCGATGTAGGTGCGCCGATGCCCACGGATCTCCGCCTCGTCGTGGATGCCGCCCAGGCTCATGCGCACGAACTTGCGGCCCATGGCGCGGGCGATGCTGCGGCCCAGCGACGTCTTGCCCACGCCGGGCGGGCCGACGAAGAGCAGGATCGGGCTGCGGATCTTCTCGGCCAGCTTGCGCACGGCCATGTACTCGAGGATCCGCTCCTTGGGCTTCTCGAGGCCATAGTGGTCTTCGTTGAGGACCTTCTCTGCCTCGGCCAGGTCCAGGTCGTCGGCGGTCTCGACGCCCCACGGCAGGCTGACCAGCCAGTCGACGTAGGTGCGGATCACGCCCTGCTCCGGCGAGGCGGAAGGGATGCGGCTGAGCCGATCGACCTCCTTGAGCGCCTTCTCCTTGACCTCGTCGGGCATGGCCGATTCCTCGACCTTGGTCCGCAGCTCGCCGGCCTCGGCGACGGCGGGGTCGTCCTCGCCGAGCTCCTTCTGGATGGCCTTCATCTGCTCGCGCAGGATGTACTCGCGCTGGGTCTTGTCCATCTCGGACTTGACCTCGCTCTGGATCTTGCCCTTGAGCTCGAGCACCTCGATCTGCTTGGCCAGGAACTGGCTCACCGTGCGCAGTCGGTCAGCGACGTTGATCGTCTCGAGCAGCTCCTGGCGCAGCTCGGTGTTCATGTCCGGGCTGTAGGCCACCATGTCGGCCAGCAGGCCTCCATCGGTGATGTTGCGGGCGGCGACGGCCACCTCCGGCGGCACCGACGCGCCCGAGGTGACGTACTGCTCGATCTGCCCCTGGACCGATGCCATCAGGGCCTCGACCTCCAGGGTCTTGGGGTTCTCGTCCTCGACCAGCTCGACGCGCGCCTCGAGGTGCGGCTCGGTCTGGACCAGGTCCAGCAGCCGGATGCGGCGCTGGCCCTGCACGATGGCGCGGATGGTCCCGTCCTGCAGCCGGATCACCTGGGCGATCTTGGCCAGCGTGCCGATGGGGTAGAGCTCGTCGACGGAGGAGACCTCCTCCGTGTCGGACGAGCGCTGGGTGATGAGCGCCACCGGCTGCGAGGCGCGCACCGCTCGGTCGAGAGCCTTGACGCTGCGGTCACGTCCGACCGTCAGCGGCACGATCATCTCGGGGAAGATCACCGTGTCGCGCAGGGCGACCAGCGGCAGCACCTGGATCTGGTCCAGGTTGCGCGTGCCGCGCTCCTCGGTCGCCTCCTCGCCCGGCTCGCCGGAGCCGTTGCCGGTTCCGTTGCCCGAGCCGTCCTCGATGTCGCGGATGTCGTCGTTCATTGCCTTGTCATCTGTCCCTTCGGTCGATTCCGGCGGCTGCCGGCTCTTCCGGCTCGCCCTCCTCGACGAAACGCTCGACATCAGCTCCATCGAACAGGTCGTAGACGCGGATCTTGCCCAGCGCCTCGAGCTGCAGGATGACCTTGACGCCCGCCAGGTTGACCCCCTGACGACGGGTGAGGAAGCGGATGATGCGCACCCGCTGGATATCAGCCTCCGAGTAGAGCCGGAGGTTGTTGCGCCGCTGCGGGCAGAGGAGGCCCTCCTCCTCGTAGATTCGCAGGGTGCGTGGGTGGACGCTCGCCAGTTCGGCGGCGATGCTGATGAAGTAGCGCGGCCGGTTTGGGTCGCGAAGCGAGGTCATGCCTCGCCCCGCGTGGGCCCGGTTCCGGTCGCGCTCCAGAGACCGCTGGGTCTGCCGCTGAGCGGGGAGCTCACGCGGACTCACTGCCAGCGGTCGAGGCCTCGACCTTCTTCGGCGCGGCCTTGACCTCGATCTGGCGCGGCTTGACCTCCTCCGCCTTCGGAATGCGGAGCGTCAGCTCGCCGTTCTCGAAGGTGGCGGTGGCGGCCTCACCCTTGACGCGTACCGGGAGCTGGAGCTGCCGGTTGAACGAGCCGTAGCGCCGCTCGCGGTACAGGTACTGGTCGCGCTTGACCTCCTCATCCGCCTTGAACTCGCCGCGGATGGAGAGAGTCTGGCCGGTGATGGTGATGTCGACGTCCTCCGGCTTCAGGCCGGGCAGGGCCGCCGTGACGACGATCTCGTCCGGGGTCTGATGCACGTCCAGCGCCGGGCTCGTCGACTCACCGTTCACGTTCCGCCAGTTGAACGGGCTGACGAAGGAATCCTCGAACAGCCGGTCCATCGCCTGCCGGAGCGTGACGATCTCACTGAATGGGTCGTATCGGGTCACGTTCGCCATGTTCGCTCGAACCTCCTTCACACTTCGTGAACCAGGAACGTGCCTTTACCCTAACGTCTGACAATGGCATTGTCAAGGTATCTAGCAAGACCGATGGAGCCCTGGGAGCGACCGCTCAGCCGGGCTCGGCGCTCACGATCGTCCAGCGGGCGGCTCCCAGCCAGCTCGGCCGCGCCGCCAGCTGCAGGTGCAGGATCGGCTCGATCGGGACCGGCACCAGCTCGGTCGCGTCGAACAGGCCTAGCACCCGCGATGGCCTGCGCTCGAAGCGCACCACCTCGGCCACGGCGATCGCGGTGTCCGTGGTCCGGGCGGTGATGCGCAGGCGGACGTCACGCAGCGGGTTGTCGTTCGTCTCGTCGCAGTCGTCCGACAGCCGCCCTGCGGCGCACAGATCGCCCAGCAGCGCCCGCGCCTCCTCCGCGGCGGCGCTCAGCTGAGCCGGCCGCTCGGAGAGCGGGCGATCCCAGCCCTGGGCTGCGGACGAGGACCAGGCGCTGACGAAGCGATCGAGCACCGCGCCCGGCGTGGCCGACTCGGCAGCGAACAGCCAGAAGCCGGTTCCCCAGGCCAGCAGCGGGATCGCCAGCCAGGCGATGGCCGCCGCCGGCGAGCTCGTCGAGGCGGGTGGGGTTGCTCCGTTCCCGGCCCGCGCTCGTTGGTAGGCCCTGATCGCCTGCGCCGTCCAGACGGCGATGAAGGCCATCCCCGCCAGGAAGGGGAGCAGATACCAGGTCGTGTCGGCGAACAGGACGGTGGCGGTCGCCACGGCCACCAGGCCCAGGGCCTCCGCCACCAGCCAGGCCACGCCGGCCGCGCGGCGGCCCATGGCCAGGTCGCCCAGGCCCCAACCCAGGATGGCGAGGCGCAGGACGCGGCCCGGCGCCGCGTCGGTCACTCGCCGATCAGCAGGCTGCGCAGCTCAGCCTCGCGCTCCGCCGAGGTGACGGCCAGCACCCGGTCGCCGACCACCAGGCGGGTCTCTGGCCGGGCGGCGATGGCCCGCTCGTTGCGGACGACGACGGCCACATGGCTCCCCTCCGGCAGGCTCAGGTCGCGGAGCTCGCGGCCGACCACCGGCGAGTCGGCGTCCAGCTGGGCCTCCACGATCTGGAGCTCCCCACCCTCCAGGTCGGCCAGGTGCAGGAGATCGTGGATCGGGATCTCATGCTCGATCACGCCCAGAATGGCTCGGGTCGGGCTGACCGTCTCGTCGATCGCCAGCTGCCGGAAGAGATGCTCATTCTTCGGGTTGTTGACCCTGGCGATCGAGCGCGGGACGTTAAAGCGCATCTTCGCCACCTGGCAGGCCACCAGGTTGTCCTCATCGTCACCGGTCACGGCGGCAACCACATCAGCCCGCGCCATGCCGGCCTCCTCCTGGTAGCGACCTTCACAGCCGTCGTTCGGCACCACGATGCTGCCCAGCTCATCGGCGATCAGCCGGGCGCGAACCGCGTCCTTCTCGATCATCACCACCTCGTGGCCGGCGGCCAGCAGCTCCTTGGTGAGGTAGTAGCCGACGTTGCCGCCACCGATGACCACGACGTACATGGCTTAGACCGATGCCTCCCGCTCGTCCGCCTCGGCGGCCGCCTGCTCGGCTGGCTTCTCGGCCGGCTGCTCGCCTGCCTTCTCGGCCGGCGGCTCGTCCTCCGGGACACGCTGCGAGCGCGCGCCCTCGCCCGGCGCCACCTGGCGCGGCTCGGCGGTTGGTGGCAGGACGTGACCCCCGGTCGCCTCGGCACCCTCGGCGGCGGCCAGCACCAGCGCATCGGCCAGGATGACGGTGCGGCAGATCGTCTCGAGGCCCAGGGTGCGATACGCCTCGGCGCGCACCGGGTCGTTGATCTTGGCGATCACCCGCGGGATGCCGAAGACGTGCTTGCCCAGCTGAGCGGCGAGCGCGTTGCGGTTGTCGCCCTCCGTGAGGGCCATGAGCAGGTCCGCCAGCTCGGCGCCGGCGCCGCGCAGGATGTCCTCGTCGGCACCGCTGCCGCGTGCGGTTACGCCGCCGAATGTGGAAGGCAGGCGGTTGAAGGCGCGCTGGTCGGTGTCGATCACCGTCACGTGGTCGCCGCGCTTGTCGAGCTCGGCCGCGGTCCGGGCGCCGACGCGCCCGCAGCCGATGATAATCACCCTCATGGCGTGTGTGCCAGGTCCTCCGTCTCGGCGCGCAGGCACCAGACTGGGGCGGTGGAGTTGCGCATGACGTACGGCACGGTGCGGCCGGCGTCCCATCCACCACCGAATCGCTTCTTATAGCGTAGCCCCATGATGATCAGGTCGGCGCGACTCTCCACCGCGTCGTCCACGATCGCGGCGCCGGCGGCCCGCGCCTGGGCAATGCTGGTGCGCACCTGCACCTCCCGCTCGGCGAGGAATGCCTCCGCCCGCTCGAGCACCTCGTCGGCGAAGGCGATCGCCTTGGGGTCCTCCGCGTCGAGCTGTCGCTCGAACGGCACCTCGATCACGTGCAAGAGCGATGCCTGCCCGCTCGTGCCGCTGAGCAGCAGGGCCGTCAGGCGCAGGGCCGCCTCATCGGCCTCGGTGCCGGCCAGCGGCACGACCACCCGCTCGAAGGACAGGAGCGGCGTCCGCTTGTCTGGGCGACGTCCGAAGATCATCGCCCGCTATCCTACGGCGCCCATTGCGTCGCCGGCCGCCGCGGCGGCCGCATCGGTCTAGCGTCCGTAGCTCAGGCGCTCCACCAAGCGGGTGGGCAGCCCCACCTCGCGCATGAGGTTCTGCGTGCGCGCCACGTCGTATCGGACGCGGCGGAACTCGGCGATGCCAGCCTCGGTCTCGATCAGCAGGTACGACGCGGCCGGGTTGCCGTCGCGCGGCTGACCGACGCTGCCGGGATTGACCAGGGCGCGACCGGCATCCACGCGAAGGGGCGCGTCAGGGGTGGCGGGCACCACCTCGATGCGCTCCTCCTCAGCCCGAAAGATGACCGGCACGTGGGTGTGCCCATGCAGGCAGAGCCGGGTGTCGAAGGCGCGCAGGTTGGCGGCCGCCACCTGCGGGCCGGTGACGTACTCCCAGGTCGGATCGCGCGGCGAGCCGTGGACCGCCGTGAGCTCCCCATCCCGCCGCACCTCGGGCAGCGCGGCCAGGTAGGCGCGCGAGTTCTCGTCAACGACCTCGGCGGTCCACTCGATCGCCGCGGCCGCCTCCGGGTTGAACCAGCTCACGTCCACGGTGCCGATGGCGGCGCCATCGTGATTGCCCATCACGCTCCGTGCGCCGAGCTCCTGGAGTGCCCGGATCACCTCGTTCGGCTGCGGGCCGTACCCGACGATGTCGCCCAGCACCCACGTCTCATCGACGTCGGGGAGGTCCTCACGCACCGCGTCGAGCGCGGCCAGGTTGGCATGGATGTCCGACAGGACGGCGAGGCGCATGGGCTTGCGAGTATACCGATGGCTCCAGGCCGCCCGGGGAGGGCCCAGGCCGGCGCGGTGGTCCGGCGAGTTCTCATCGGCGGCGGTTGGGCGCGGTACCGCGCGGAACGACGCTCCAAGTCATCACGTGCGAATGAGGGCAGCCGTAGAGGCCATTCGGTCGGATTCGGAACCTTCGTTGAGCACGGCCAATGCCACATGTGGGGCGGAAAGGCCTCTAGCGCTGCGGTGGTTCGCGCCTGCGAACTTGGCGAAAGCGAGACCTTGGGTCACGTTCTCGCCGGCGTCAGCCGAGAGGTCGGCGGGCCGGCTCGCCGGGTCGACGTGGATACCGTGCCGGAGTCGGCCTCCGCTTCGATGCGATCACGATGGTGTGCCCGCCGAGCGCCGCCGGCCCCGCGCCGCGAACGACGTCGAGTTCACCGCCGAGCAGCTCGAGGGCAACCCGCCCACGCCGGACCTCGTCATCTTGCTCAGTCAACGGTCCTTTCCACGCGACCAGCATTCCTTCCATTGCCAGCAAGGGCATGGCCAACTCTGCCAACACGGGCAGCGGCGCGCACGCCCGAGCCGCCACGAAGTCATGTCGCTCGCGATGGACGGGCGACTGCCCCACCGTTTCGGCTCGCTCGGCCAGGACGGAGACGTTGACGAGACCCAACGTCTGGATGAACTCCCGGAGGACGTCGGCCTTCTTGGTGGCCGAGTCGACGAGAACCCACGAGATCTCCGGCCGCGCGATTGCGAGGGGAATGCCCGGGATCCCACCTCCAGATCCGAGATCCACCGCCGACCGCGCGCCCGAGGTGTCGAGCAATGTCACAGCAGCCACCGCGTCGAGAAGGTGCAGCCGGGCGACCTCGTGCGGCTCCGTGATGCGGGTGAGATTCAGCCGCTTATTGGCGCGGAGCAGGAGCGCGACGTACGCCTCGGCACGCGCGGCGAACTCGGGTGGCAAGAATTCGGCCACCAGCGGCGTGGCGTCGAGCAGCTGCTCCAACCACTCACGCGTCGCACGCGCGGCAGATGCGGCGCCATCGGTCTGGGGCAAGAAAAATGCCTCCGCGGTGGCCTTTCGGTCTTCCCGGTCGCGCGCGGTTTGGTGTGGCCGGCTTTCGCATCGACCCCGCGCCACGCCCGGTTACCGTACTCGGCCGCCGGGGAAGCAGGACCTCGACCTTACCAGCCCTGGCCTGTGGACAACAACCCGGTTTTCCACGAACCGGCGCGCCTGGGCCAGATTGTGGATAACGGGCCCGCGTATACTCGCAGCCGATGGCGCCTCAGGCCCTGTGGGCAGGTACGATCGAGGACAGGTGGCGGCGACGCTGACGGACCGGCCGCCACCGCGCTTCGCTCATGACAGCGAGGCCGAGTTGGCGAGGATCCTCGATTACTACCAGGTTCAATGGCGCTACGAACCCGACATCTTCCCCCTCTCGTGGAACGTCGACGGCGTGGTCGTCGAATCTTTCGCGCCCGATTTCTACCTGCCCGAGGTGGACCTCTACATCGAGCTGACGACCCTCAAGCAGTCGCTGGTGCGCCGCAAGAACCGGAAGCTGCGATGGCTCCGGCTGCTGTACCCGGAGATCAGGGTGAAGCTGTTCTACGCCCGTGACTTCAAGGCGTTGATGCTGAAGTACGGCCGCCTGGACTTCCTGGCCGACGTGGCGGCCATGAACGGCAACGGCCCGCTCAACGAGGGCCTGGGCGGCGAGGACTGATGGACCGATGAACCCGATCCAGGCCGCCACGATCCACGACGACGTCGAGGAGGTGCTGCTCACCGGCGAGCAGATCCAGGCGCGGGTGGGCGAGCTCGGCAGGCAGCTGGCGGCCGACTACGCCGGGCGGGACCCCGTCCTGGTCAGCGTCCTGAAGGGCTCGATCGTGTTCCTGGCCGACCTGGTGCGCCGCACCGAGATCCCGCTCTCGATCGACCTGATGGAGGTCAGCAGCTACGGCGCGTCGACCGAGTCGAGCGGCCAGGTGCGGATCCTGAAGGACCTGTCGATGGCGATCGACGGGCGGGACGTGATCGTGGTCGAGGACATCATCGACACGGGCCTGACCCTCAACTACCTGCTGCGCTACCTCCACGACAAGGGACCGGCCTCGATCCGGATCTGCTGCCTGCTGGACAAGCCGGCCCGCCGGCTGGCGGATATCAGCATCGACTATCGCGGCTTCACCATCCCGGACCGCTTCGTCATCGGCTACGGCCTGGACTACGACGAACGCTACCGGAACCTGCCGTACATCGGCGTCCTGCGGCCATCGGTCTACGGCGCGAGCCCACCGGAGGACTGAGCCGGCGTGGCCGATGGTGCGCCGGCCCGCTTCCGGATGCCGATCCTGCTCGGCAGCCTGCTGATGGTCGGCGGCGGCTTCCTGCAGTGGTGGCAGGTTGGCGGCGAGACGGTCGGCGGCGTGCGGGTCCCGGCGAGCTCGGGGATCGGGCTGGAGGGTCCCGGGCTGATCATCTTCTTCGCCGCGATCGTGGCGCTCGTGTTCCTGGACATCGGCTACATGCGCGGCCGATGGGGCTTCGTGCTCGACACGCCGTGGGTCTACCTGCTCCTCGGCCTGGCTGCAGCTGCGGCCCTGCTGTACCGGGTCTGGGAGCTGTGGTCGCTCGGATTCCTGCCGCTGCCGCAGCGCTCGCCCGGGCTGGCGGCGGCTGCGGTGGGCGTGGCGCTGCTGCTGTACGGGGCCGGGACGGGCTTCCAGGCGCGGCGACCAACCTGACGGTCGAGCGGCCTTGCGGCGCGGGGCTGCCTAGGGCGCGGGCGGCAGGATCAGCGGGCTGAGCACGATCCAGCCGATCACGACCCCCACCAGCAGGGCGGCCAGCAGGAGCATCGGGCGCAGGTCCGGGCGGTAGTCGCCGGGCGAGCGGCGGGGCTGTGGATCGCCGGCCATGTGATGTACTATCCCACGCTAACGTCCCCGCGCGCTTCGACCCCGATTCCCGTTCAACGGAGGCTTGGAGTCGATCATCGCCCTGACGGTGGCGGTCCCGGGTAGCCGAGCGGCGGCTCGCCCGGTCTAGATCTGAGCGTCACCCGCTACCGTTGCCAGTCAGTCCAACGGCGGACGTTCGACGCGGATGAAAGCTGGCAGATACGAAAGTCATGGAGATGGAGGACCTGATAGTGAGAGTGAGACGCAACCCCGGCGAGGCTTGGAGGTCGCCGACCGCCTTGATCGCGGTGATGGCGATCATGCTTGCCGCATGCGGTCCGGGTGCCAGTCCGACCGGCAGTCCCTCGGCCGCCGCCAGCCAGGCGGCAAACCTGGAACCGATCCCGATGCACATTGGGGCCCTAATTCCCCAGACCGGGACGCTCTCAGGCATCTCGGCAGCCCTGGAGCAGCCGCTGCTGATGGGCGTAGAGGAGATGAACGCCGTCTCCGACGGACTCGTGACGGTCGACGTCGCCGACGATGGCACCGATCCGACTGTCGCCGGGCAGGCCGTCGACCAGTTCCTGACCGGAGAGCACAACGCGATCATCGGTCCCGCCGCCAGTGGTGTGGCCACGGCCATCTGGGACGAGGTCGACACCGCCGATATGGTGATGTGCTCGGGTAGCAGCACTGGCTCGATATTCAGTACCGAAACGTACAACCCGAACCACTTCCGCACCGCCCCATCCGATGATATCCAGGGCCCCCTGCTGGGCAACCTGATCCTCGAGGACGGGTACACCGATGTGGCCGTCGTCTGGCGCAGTGACGAATATGGCGTCGGATTCGGCGAGGCCGTGGCCGCGGCCATCACAGACTCGGGCGGAAACGTCGTCCTGCAGCAGGCCTACGACAAGGACCTGACCTCCTTCACCGAGCTGGCCCAGGCGATCGTCGCCTCGGGTGCTGAGGCGCTGGCGATGATCACCTTCCAAGAGGGTGGTCAGCTCTTCCTCGACCTGCAGAGCGCCGGATTTGCCGGCCAGATCTACGTGGCCGACGGATTCGTCGACAACGTCAACGAGACCGTGGTCCCCGACCTCACCCAGCTGGCAGGAATCCGAGGCACCTACCCGTCGGCAGCTCCCTCCAATGGCGAGCCGACATTCGGCGACCGGTTTGCAGCATTTGCACCGCCCGACACCCCGACCGTGTTCTCGGCGCACATGTAAGACTGCCTGGCGATCCTTGTGTTGGCGGCGCAGGTGGCCCAGAGCTCAGACCCGACCGTCTATCAGGACGAGGTCATCGGGGTCACCCGCGATGGCGAGAAGTGCGAGCTCATCGCCGACTGCCTAGAGATGGTCTGGGCCGGCACTGACATCGACTACGATGGAGCCTCTGGACCGCTTGACTTCAGCCCCAACGGGGAGCCGTCATTGGGCGTCTACAACGTCATCCAGTACGACGCCACAGGCGCAGTCCAGAACGAAGAGGAGATCGAAGGCCAATTGCCATCCTGAGC
>JBKOZM010000031.1:0-17807 GCA_046725855.1 Chloroflexota bacterium
GGGCGTGGCGGCTCCGTCGCGACCCTCGGCGGCCGTGCCCTTACCGCTCCGCCGGAGGTGGCGGCCGGCCGGGCAGTGGACGCCACCGGCGCCGGAGATGCGTATGCCGCGGCCATGATCGCGACGCTGGCGCGTGGGAGCTGGCCTCCTTCCCCGGCTCGCCTCGGCCGCGCGATGGCGGCTGGCGCGCGCCTGGGCGCGCGCGTGGCGAGGGTGGCGGGCGCCCAGGGCCGCGTGGCCGGCGAGCGGCAGCGGTCATGAACGTCGCCCGTCCCCAGGTGCCGCTGCGCATGAGCGACGAGGTGCGCGAGGCACTGGCGGAGGGCCGTGCGGTGGTGGCACTCGAGTCGAGCCTCATCGCCCAGGGGCTTCCCGCGCCGCACAACCTCGAGACGGCACGCGCCGCCGAGGCCGCGGTGCGTGAGGCCGGCGCCGTGCCGGCCACGACCGCCGTCGACGACGGCTGGCTGCTGCTCGGCGCGGCGCCGGCGCTCATCGAGCGGCTGGCGGATCCTGGCTCGACGCCGGCCAAGGCCGGCTCGCGCGACCTCGGACCGCTCATCGCGTCGCGCCGGCTGGCCTCGACCACGGTCTCGGCCGCCCTGCGCATCGCGCACCTGGCCGGCGTTCGGCTGCTGGCCACCGGCGGCATCGGCGGCGTGCATCGCGGGGCGTCGAGCAGCTTCGACGTCTCGTCCGACATCGACGAGCTGGCCGTCACACCCCTCGCGGTGCTGTGCTCCGGCGCGAAGTCGATCCTCGACCTGCCGGCCACGCTGGAGCTCCTGGAGACCCGCCGCGTGCCGGTGGTCGGGCTCGGTGTCGACGAGATGCCCGCCTTCTATGCGGCATCGTCCGGCCTGAGGCTGGCCCATCGGGTCGATTCCGCCGAGGCGGCCGCGGCGGCCGTCGCCGCGCACCTCGACTTGCCGGGTGCCGGCGGGATGCTCCTCGTCCAGCCAGCGCCCGTCGAGTTGGCGCTGGATGCCGGCGAGGTCGAGGCTTGGATCGATGAGGCCCTTGCCGCTGCGGCCAGTGCGGGCGTTCGCGGCGCAGCCGTCACACCCTTCGTGCTCTCACATGTCAGCCGTGCCTCGGGCGGTCGGGCGCTGGCCGTCAACGTGGCGCTGATCATCGCCAACGCACGGATGGCCGCGCGCGTGGCGGTGGCGGAGCGTGGCATCGGCCGGGGTTGATCGGCCTATCGAGCCGGCGGGGGATGGGAGTATTCTGCGCGGTGGCACGCCGGTCGGCGATGGAGCAGGAGGCCCCCATGCGGATCTATGAAGGAAGCCCGCGCCAGGACTGGGAGGAAGTGCTCCGCGCCATCGGTGCCTTCGCCGACCGCGAGCAGCTCAAGGAGCTGCTCTTCCTCGAGCTTGACGAGGGATTCCTCCTGCAGGGGCTGGCCCTGCCGGCAGGCGGATCCGACTCGGATACCTTCGGCTCGCTGGCCAAGCGCACCTACGAGCTGCTCGACGAGCAGGTCGCCCAGTTGCTGGACGAGGTGGCGGACAAGCGTGGGTCCGTCCAGGCGGACACAGCGGACGTCGCGGTCGGGAACTACTACCAGCACGCGATGCGGGTGATCGGCGCGTATGTCGATCGCGAGCACGCTCGCGACGTCTTCCTCTTCGAGCAGGACGGCTCCTTCGTTTTGCGCCTCCTCCACGCCACCGCCGGTGGCTCGATCGGGCACCAGCTGGCCGAGTTCACGAGGGACGAGATTCTGGCTATGATCGAGGCCGCACCAGAGCAGCGCAGCGCAGCACCGGCCACGCCGGAGCCGGCGGCAACAGCGGAGGCCTCGGAATGAAGGCATTGAAGGTTCTGTTCATCAGCATCGGCGCGCTACTCGCCGCCATGATCGTCATCCCGCTCACCATCCTGGCCGGCCTCTTCGTCTGGCTGAAGCTGACCGAGGAGACCGACGAGGACGACCTCGAGATCGAGGACGCTGTCTGAGCGCCGGCTCAGCCCGAGCTGAGCCCCCAGGCCGCGGTCCACGCCACCGCCGCCAGCAGCAGCGCCGCCCACAGCCTCCGCTCGCTCGAGGCTGCCGTTCCGATCGCCACCAGCCCCGCGACCCCCAGCCCCAGCGATGGTCCGGCGCGGTGGCCGACGAGCAGCGCCACGCCCAGGGCAACGCCGACGGCGAGCGCGAGTGCGATCGCCATTCGATGCGCCCGCCGCCGACCCAGCAGCTGGGCCAGGCTGCGCGATCCGGTGGCCGCGTCCGCGTCCCAGTCGCGCAGCGTGTTGGCCAGGTGCGCAGCCGCCGCGAAGGCCGCGGCCAGCGGGACGGCCGGCAGCACCCGTTCCAGCGGCTGGCCGACGCCCGCCGCGATCCACAGCGGCAGCAGTCCGAAGCTGACCAGGTAGGGGAGCGGCGAGAGCGGCGTTCGCGACAGGGCCAGGTTGTACGCGGCGGCGCTGGCCGTGGCAGCCGCCCCGAGCAGCAGTGCCAGCGGGCCGAGCGCGGCGGAGGCGACGAGCTGCACGGCCAGGCCGCCGGCCGCGACCCAGCGCGCGGCAGCGACGCTGAGCTCCCCGGCCGGAATGGGCTTCTCCAGCCGCCCCGCGGCGGCATCCCGCGCCGCGTCGGCCACGTCGTTCGTGGCGCCGGTGAACGCCTGTGAGCCTGCCACGCTGATGACCGTCAGCAGCCACCGCCCGTCGAGCGGCGCGCCGGCCTGGGACAGCAGGATGGCGCCGAGCGCCGCAGTGAGCAGCACGACGGCCAGCGCCGGGGCAGGGTGGATGACGCGGATGGCAGCCGGCATCGAGCCGATCATACGGTCGCCCGCGCCATGGCACGATGTATGCAGCGGTAGGAGGGCATGATCGAGCGAAGCATGGCCCGCCGATTCGGCCGTCGCGTTCGGCTCGCCGGCATGATCCGACGCCTCGAGGGACGGATGCGCCACCAGCGCGAGCTCCTCTGGCACCCTCGGCTCGAGTTTGCCGCCGCGCGCCAGATTGCAGCGACCCACCGGCAGCTGGAGGTGCTCCGCCGCCGGATGCGGTAGGGAGGGCATCGGTCCAGGCTCCGGGCTCTGATAGAATCGGAAAAACCCCGGAGGTTCTCAAGACCAATGCCGAAGTATGTCTTCGTCACGGGCGGCGTCACCAGCTCGCTCGGCAAAGGCATCACCGCCGCATCGATCGGGCGCATCCTCAAGGCCCGCGGCATTCCGGTCTCCATCCTGAAGCTCGACCCGTACATCAACATCGACCCCGGCACCATGTCGCCGTACCAGCACGGCGAGGTGTTCGTAACCGATGACGGCGCGGAGACCGATCTCGACCTCGGCCACTACGAGCGCTTCATCGACGAGAACCTCTCTCAGGCGAGCAACGTCACCACCGGGCGCATCTACCAGGGCGTGATCGCCAAGGAGCGGCGCGGCGACTATCTGGGCGGCACGGTCCAGGTCATCCCGCACATCACCAACGAGATCAAGGAGCGGATTGCGCGCGTGGCGCGCGAGGGGACCGGCTCGGTGGCGGCGAGCGGCAACGTCAGTCACGGGGTGGTCATCGTGGAGGTGGGCGGCACGGTGGGTGACATCGAGTCGCTCCCGTTCCTGGAGGCCATCCGCCAAATGCGCAAGGACGTGGGTCGCCGCAACGTGCTGTACGTGCACGTCACCTGGCTGCCGCAGATCGGCGCCACCGGCGAGCTGAAGACGAAGCCGACCCAGCACTCCGTCAAGGAGCTGCGCGGGATCGGGATCCAGCCCGACGTGATCATCTTGCGCAGCGACGAGCCGATCGACGACGAGATCATGGACAAGGTCGCGCTGTTCACCGACGTGGACGTCCACGCCGTGATCCCGCTGCGCACCGCCAGCAGCATCTACGAGGTGCCGCTCCAGCTCGAGCGAGCCGGACTCGGCAAGCTCCTGACGCGTGAGCTCGAGCTCGCGGCGGTCGAGCCGGACCTTGCCGACTGGCAGGACCTGGTGGCACGCATTCGCGCCCCGCGGCCGCCGCTCGAGATCGCGATCGTGGGCAAGTACACCGAGCTGCCCGATGCCTACATCAGCGTCAGCGAGGCGCTCAAGCACGCGGCCCTGCACCACCGGGTGGACGTCAAGGTGCGCTGGATCCGTTCCGAGCAGCTCGAGCGGATGGAGCCGGGCCAGGTCGCCGACGAGCTGGAGGGCGTGGCCGGCGTGCTGGTTCCGGGCGGCTTCGGCTACCGGGGCGTGGAGGGCAAGGTGCGCGCCATCCGCTGGGCCCGCGAGCAGCGCATTCCGTACCTGGGGCTGTGCCTGGGTCTGCAGTGCGCGGTGATCGAGTTCGCGCGCATGGCGCTGAACAGCGAGGACGCCAACAGCAGCGAGTTCAACGTCTTCACCGAGCATCCGGTGATCGATTTGATGCCGGACCAGGCAGACGTCACCGACAAGGGTGGCACCATGCGCCTCGGCCTCTATCCGGCGCGGCTCGAGGAGGGATCGCTGGTACGCGCGGCATACGGCACCGAGATTGCCTATGAGCGCCATCGCCATCGCTTCGAGGTCAACAACGCCTATCGCGAGCGTCTCGGCGAGGCGGGCATGTGGTTCAGTGGCGTGTCCCCCGACGACCGGCTGGTCGAGTACGTCGAGCTGCGCGACCACCCGTGGTTCGTCGCCACGCAGGCGCATCCAGAGCTGAAGAGCCGGCCAAATCGTCCGCATCCGCTGTTCCGTGATTTCGTTGGGGCAGCCGCTGCCCAGGCCGGGATCGGCGGTGAGCGAGCGGCCGGCGAGACGGCCGAGCCCGTGACCCCGCGCAAGGCCGTACCCGCCAGCGCGCGATCCGCCGCGGCAACGGTGTCACCCACGCCAGAGCGCAGCGCCTGAGCCGATGACGACCCGTGGATCGGGCCCCAGCCGGCCGCCGGCCGGCCGGGCGGCCGCCCGCCGAACGCCGGCGGGAAACGCTCGGTCCGCGTCAAGCCGGCCGGCCTTCAGCCGGGCCGCCTATGAGCGCCGCCTGAACCAGTTCATGGCCGAGCAGGGCGAGGCGTACTTCCTGGCACTCTCCGGCCAGCGTGACGAGCTTGGGCTGGAGGCGATCTATGAGCGGCAGGCCGCCCTGTTCGACGATGCGGCGATCGATGGGCTGCGCGCTCTGGCGCGCGGCGCGGATGAGGCGTCTCGTGAGGCGCGGGCGCTCCTGGCGTTCGCGATCGAGGGCCACCTCGAGCGCGAGGTCGCCGAGCTGACCGATGCGATCCAGGCCGCCGAAGCGCAGGCGGCCATCATGTGGCGCGGCGAGCGGATTGCCTACCGCGCGGTGCCGATCCGCATCGCGGAGATCAGCCATCGCGGGGAGCGGAACGCGCTGGAGGCGAGCTACCAGGTTGCGGTGGATGCCATCAACCCGCTGCGGCAGCGCCGTCTGGAGCGCCTCCGCTCTGCGATGGGTGAGCTCGGCTACGCCGACGAGGCCGCTCTCATCCGCGAGCTCCACGGCGTCGACGTCGACGAGCTGGCCGGGGACCTGCGCCAGTTCCTGGTCGAATCGGAGACGGTCTACTTCGCCGCCCTGCGCCGCTACCTGGCCGAGATCGACATCGAGCAGGGCGACGCGTCCGCGGCCGACCTCTCGCACCTGCTGCGCGGCATCGGCTGGGATCCCTGGTTCGAGCCGCGTCGCATGCTGCCCATCGCCGTGGCCACACTCGGCGGCCTAGGCATCGATCTGCGCTCGCAGCCGAACGTGACGCTCGACCTCACGCCGCGTCCCAACAAGTCGGCGCGCGCCTTCGCGGTGCCCGTGCGCGTCCCCCAGGACGTGCGCCTCGTGCTGCAGCCACGCGGCGGGCACGACGACTACGACGGGCTGTTCCACGAGCTCGGCCATGTCGAGCATTTCGCCCACGTGGACCCGAAGCTGCCGGTCGCCTGGAAGCACGTCGGCGACAACTCCGTCACGGAGGCCTACGCGTTCCTGCTCCAGTACCTGATGCTGGAGCCGGAGTGGCTGGTCGAGCACCTCGGCATGCCGGACGCCGAGGCGGCCGGCTGGGCCGACTTCGCCGCCTTCCGCAAGCTGTTCTACCTGCGCCGCTACGTGGCCAAGCTGCTCTACGAGCTGCGGCTGCATCGAGACGCCGACATCGGCCTGGCCAGCGCCTACTACGCCGGCATGCTGGGCCTGCTGACGGGGGTCCGCACCCCGGAGACCAGCTTCCTGGCCGACGTGGACGACCATTTCTACGCGGCGCGCTACCTGCGTGCCTGGATGCTGGAGGGCAGCCTGGCCGCCTCCCTCAGGGTGCGGTACGGCGCGCGGTGGTGGCGCGAGCCGGCCGCCGGCGAGACGCTCCGCCGCAGCTGGTCACGCGGTCAGGCGTGGAATGCCCAAGACGTGGTTGCGCATCTCGGGTATGATCGTCTTGACTGGCGACCGGTCTTGCGTCAGATTCGGACGCGGCTCATCGGCGAGATGAGCGGATACGGCGGGCCCAACATCACCACCCGCGCAGGGACCCGCAAGGTCTGACCCGGCTGAGCGCCACTCGTCCCACGGACGAGAGCGACACTCCCGAGCGTGGCACCGACTCTCCGTTGCCGATGTTCAGCTGTCGCTCCTGCCGGAACCCACCTCATCCCTCACCGAGGGGCGAGGAGCGGTGCAATCGCACCCGTTGACCACAGCTCCACGAGGTCACCCCCCAGGCAGCATGAACGAAGAAGCACGACCCCCGCGCCGCGGACGGCCGCGACGACGCCCCGACGGCGGCGCCCGCCGTCAGCAGCCCCGACCCGCCTACCAGCAGCGCCGCAATGCGTACGCCACCGGCGGCTACTCCTCGATCTACGCCGGCCCGTTCCCGACCGACGAGGATGAGCTCGAAGGCGGCATGAACCTGTCCGACCTCCAGGCCAAGAGCGTCGACGAGCTGCGAGAGCTCGCCGCCGAGCACGGCGTCGAGGGCCACGAGGAGCTCGATCACTCCGATCTCGTCCTCAAGCTGCTCGACGTCGTCCCGCTCGCCCCGTCGCAGCCCCGCCGTGACCAGAACGGGCAGCCAGGGATCGCCACCGGGATCCTCGAGATCGTGGACGAGGGCTTCGGCTTCCTGCGCCGAAACGGGGTCATGCCGTCGAACGACGACATCTACGTCAGCTCGTCCCAGGTGCGGCGTTTCGGGCTGCGCACGGGCGACAAGGTGACCGGCCAGACCCGACCGCCCAAGGATCAGGAGAAGTACTGGGGCCTGCTGCGCGTCGACACCGTCAATGGCGTCGATCCGGAGACCGCCAAGCGGCGCCCGTTCTTCGACACGCTCGTGCCGGTCTTCCCTGACGAGATGTTCGACATCGAGACCGATCAGAAGAACCTGACCCAGCGGCTGATCAACCTGATCAGCCCCATCGGCAAGGGCCAGCGCGGCATGGTGCTCTCACCCGCCAAGGCGGGCAAGACGACCGTGCTGAAGCAGATCGCGCACGGCATCACCGAGAACTACCCGGAGACCCTCCTGATGGTGGCGCTCATCGGTGAGCGACCCGAGGAGGTCACCGACATGAGCCGCAGCGTCAAGGGCGAGATCTACGCCTCGACCTTCGACGAGCCGACCGAGAACCACACCCGCGTCGCCGAGATGGCGCTCGAGATCGCCAAGCGTCAGGTCGAGACCGGACGCGACGTGGTGATCCTGCTGGACTCGATCACCCGCCTGGCGCGCGCCTACAACCTGGCGCTCCCGGCCAGCGGCAAGACGCTGTCCGGCGGCGTGGACCCGGTTGCCCTCTACCCGCCGAAGCGGTTCTTCGGCGCCGCGCGCAACATCGAGCACGGCGGCTCGCTGACGATCATCGCCACCTGCCTGGTCGACACCGGCTCGCGCATGGACGACGTGATCTACGAGGAGTTCAAGGGGACAGGCAACATGGAGCTGGCGCTCGACCGCAAGCTCAGCGAGAAGCGGATCTTCCCGGCCATCGACGTCCTGCGCTCCGGCACCCGCCGCGAGGAGCTGCTGCTCGACGACAACACGCTGCGCATGACCTGGACCATGCGACGCATGCTGTCCGCGGTCGGGCCGAACGAGGGCATTGAGCTGCTCATGCAGCGCCTCGGCAAGACGAAGAACAATGCGGAGTTCCTCGTCTCGCTCAGCAAGAGCGTCGAAGCCTCCGAGCGCTAGACCAGCCCCCGCGCAGCCGGTGTCCGTCATCCCGCGCCGCCTGCGGGTCGCGCTGCTCATCCTCTCCCTCTCCCTGCTGGCGGCGTGTGGCGCCACGCCCTCGCCGCGCTCCTCGGCGGTGCCATCGGTCTCGACGTCGCTGGCCCCGTCCGGTTCGGCCACGGGCGCGGTGATCCCTGCGCCCGGATCTGACAGCGAGGTCTACGCGCCCAACCCCGGGGCGCTGGTGGTGGCGATCGACCCCGGGCATGGCGGCTGTCTCGACTGGGGCGTCCCCGACCCACGCGAGCGAGGGGTCGCCTACTCCGAGAAGGCAATGAACCTGGCAATCGCCCTGCGCCTCCGCGACCTGCTCGAGGCCCAGGGCGTGAAGGTGCTCATGACTCGCACGGCCGATGTCGCGCTGGCCGGCGACGACTATCCGCCGCTCGGCTGCAACGGTCCGGCCTGGCGCGACGTGAACGGCGACGGCGAGACCGGATTCAGCCCCAACGATGCGGAGGGCAAGGTCCGGACCCGTGACGAGCTGCAGGCGCGTCTCGACCTGGCCAACGTGGCGCGGGCGGACGTGCTCGTCAGCATTCACATCAACTCGCTGACCGACAACGGGGTGCCGATCGAGATCGGCGCCACCGAGACGTTCTACACCGACGAGACGGCCTGGGGCACGTCCGCCACGGCCGAGCTGGCGCGGCTGATCCAGGACGAAGTGGTCGCGGCCATGGACGACGCTGCCAACTATGAGCGCCAGGACCGCGGGATCGAGGCCCACAACCTGTACATGGTCGCGCCTCCCCTCCTCGTCCCCACAGCGGACCGACCGGACGTGCGCAAGCAGCCGACGCGCGGTGCGTTGATGCCGTCGGTGCTGACCGAGGTCGGATCCATCACCCTCGTCGCCGAGCAGGACCTGCTCGCCTCTGCGGCCGGGCAGCAGGCCGGCGCGACGGGCATCTATCGAGCGCTGGCCGCGTACCTGGCGGGTCGGTCACAGGCGGTTCGCTACGAGGTCCCGGACGCCGAGCCCGAGGTCGGCAGCGAGCCGCAGGCCGTCCCCGGCGACGGACCGATGTTCTGGATCGCGGACCTGCCGGACGATGCCCTCGAGGCGGGGCTGCGGGTGGTCCTCACCAACACCGGCAACGATCCGTGGGCCGATCATGCGCAGCTCCTGGCGGGATGGGCGGCCAGTGACCAGCCGTACCTGCGAGTGCCGCCCGAAGCGCTGCAGCCCTTGCCGGTCGACATCCCCGTGCTGGCGCCGGGTGAGTCGGTCGAGCTGGTGCTGCCCATCGCCCCGCCGGCCGATCGATCGCTGCGCCAGGTCGTCTGGATCACCCTCGCCGGCCCGCTTGGGACATTCGCCGACATCGGCTCGCCACCCCTTCAGCTGGCGTTGCCGGCGGACTGACCGGACCCGCGCCGTTGGGTTGACCGATCGTAAAGGCCGCTGTTAGGATCGGCTCGGGCACGATCTCGAGACCGGCAGGCTGCCGTTCGCCGGCTTCGGGGGTTGAGCGGGATCGGGCACGCCGACGAACACGTTTGCCGGGAGCGTTTCTATTGCCCGATCCACGACGGCCGCTGCGCCGGCTGACCCAGGCCAGGACGCTGTCACGAGCCTTCACACACGTGATGGTCATCGGCCTGGTGGCCTTTAGCTCCGCCTTCGCGATCGGCGCTGCAAGTGGCAGCTCCTCGACCACCGTCGGCGCGTCCGGCGGACTGCTGGCACTCGACTTCGTGTCGCGCGCTCGGGGCGCCGCCAGCGGCGACCAGCCGGCTGACCGCGTCTCCCGTTTCGCGCTCGTTCCCGACCCCCTCCAGTCCGAACCGGACGTCACTCGCAGCGTGCCGCGCTACGAGCCGACCCCCGCACCGACCGCGCTCCCCACGCCGGTCGCCCCGCCGACGCCCTCGCCGCAGCCCAAGCCCGCTCCGGTCTACACGGCCCAGGTCGTGGTTGGCAGCGGGCAGCTGGCCTGGCCGGTGCCCGGCGGCACGATCAGCCAGTACTTCTCCTCCTACCACCAGGCGATCGACATCGCCGCGCCGTATGGCACCACGGTGGTCGCGTCCGACGCCGGCGTCGTCACCTGGGCCGGCTGGCGGAGCAACGGTGGTGGCCTGGTGGTCCAAATCGACCACGGCAACGGGATCGTGACGGTCTACAACCACCTCGGCTCGATCTGGGTCGGCCCGGGACAGGCGGTCGCCAAGGGGGAAGGCATCGCGGCCGTGGGCTGCACGGGCCTGTGCACCGGCCCGCACGTCCACTTCGAAGTGATCGTGGGCGGCGTCATCGTCAACCCGCTGCGCTACCTGTAGCAGGTCCGTTCGAGCCGAGCTCACCTGGCGCTCACCAGCGGCGGGGCCTCTGCCACGCGCGCCCGCTTGCTATCCTCGGAGACCGATGTTCGCTGACCACGCCCGCATCTGGGTCTCCGCCGGCGCCGGCGGAGACGGGTCGGCCTCCTTTCGACGAGAGGCGCACGTGCCCCGCGGCGGGCCCGATGGCGGCGACGGCGGACGGGGAGGTGACGTCATCCTGGTCGCCGAGCCGGGCATGACCACGCTGGCCGACCTCCGGCAGCGACGCCACGTCCGGGCCAAGCCCGGTGGGAAGGGATCCCGCCGCCGGTCGCACGGCGCCAATGGTGCCGACGTCGTGCTGGGCGTCCCGCCCGGCACCGTGGTCCGAGAGGCGGGCGGGGCGAACGGGGATGCCTGGATCGGCGAGCTGCTGGCGCCCGGCGACCGCTTGGTGGTGGCGCGGGGCGGTCAGGGCGGACGCGGCAACGTCCACTTCGCGAGCGCCACCCACCGCGCCCCCACCCACTTCGAAAGGGGACTGCCCGGCGAGGAGCGATGGATCGAGCTCGAGCTGAAGCTGATCGCCGACATCGGCCTGGTCGGCGCTCCGAACGCCGGCAAGTCGACGCTGCTGGCGGCACTGACCGCCTCGCGGCCCGAGATCGGCGACTACCCGTTCACCACGACGAGCCCGAACCTCGGGGTGGTGGAGCTCGACGGCGATCGCCGGGCGGTGATCGCTGACGTGCCCGGCCTGATCGAGGGTGCGAACGAGGGGCGCGGGCTCGGGCACGCCTTCCTGCGGCACGTCGAGCGGACCCGCGTGCTGGTGGCTGTCGTGGACGGAGCCGCGGCCGATCAGGCGGGCGATTGGCAGGCCGTGGAGGAGGAGCTGCGCCGCCACGATCCGAGCTTGCTGGAACGACCGATGCCCATGGTCGTGACCAAGCATGACCTGCCGCTCGTCCAGGAGCGGTGGCCGGCCCTGCGCACGAGGCTGCGCGAAGCCGGCTGGCGGCCCATCGCCGTCTCGGCGCACGCCGGCACCGGGCTCGCCGACCTGCGCCGCGCGCTGGCCAGGGCGCTCGACGAGGCGGCGCAGCGCGAGTCTGCTGCCCCACCGGCCAGCGAGCTGCGCGTCCACCGCTTCGATCCGCTCGATGAGGGCTGGCAGGTGGTGGCCGAGGCCGATGGCCTGCGCGTGCTCGGCCGCCGGATCGAGGCCCGGGCAGCTCGGACGAACTTCGACAATCCCGAGTCGAGAGATCGGTTCCAGCGTGGGCTCGAGCGACTCGGGATCGATGCCGAGCTGCGCCGCCTGGGGGCGACGACTGGCACCACCGTCCGCATCGGTGCGGTCGAACTCGAATGGGAGGGCGACGCGTGAGCCCGGCCGCCGCGCGGCTCCGCGAGAAGGTTCGCGCGCCACGCGCCGAATCGCGCCGCCGGCCATCGGTTCGCCCACGGCCCCTGCCGGAACCGAGTGGGGACGAACCCGAGCGGATTGGGGTGCTGGGCGGCACCTTCGACCCGCCGCACGTCGGCCATCTGTGGCTGGCGACCCTCGCTGCCGACTCGCTGGCGCTCGATCGCGTGCTGTTCATGCCCGCCGGGCAGCCGCCGCACAAGCGCGGACGGAACATGACGTCGGCGGCCGAGCGCCTGTTGATGACGCGGCTGGCCATCGCCGGCGATCCGAGCTTCGGGCTGTCCGCGATCGAGATGGAGCGACCGGGACCCTCGTTCACCGTCGACAGCGTGGCCGAGCTGCTGCGCCTGTACGCGTCGGCTCGTGTCTACCTGCTGATGGCCGCGGACTCCCTGGCGCAGGTCGAGACCTGGCGCGAGCCGGAGCGGCTGCTGAGCATGGTCGAATGGGCCATCGGGCCCAGGCCCGGCGCCGTGCTGCCGGACCGAGATGCGCTGGTGCGGCGCTTCGGCCCTGGTGCCGCCCGCATCCACCTGTTGGACGGGCCATCGCTCGACGTGAGCGCGTCGGAGATCCGTCATCGAGTGGCGGCGGGCAAGGCCATCCGCTACCTTGTGCCACGCGCCGTCGAGGAGCTGATCGCGGAGCGTGGCCTCTATCGGCGGGCCGCGCGAGGGTGACGGTCGGACGCGGCCGGACGTCGAAGGAGCACGGGGAGGGCGAGCTGGCAAAACGCGCCGAGGAGCGAGTCGAGGTCGACCCAGGCGAGCTGGCGCATCGGATCGTGGATGTCGCCTCCGACAAGAAGGCGGTGGACATCGTCCTGCTGCGGACCGCCGAGGTCACCACCATGGCCGACTACTTCGTCATCGCCTCCGGTCGCAGCGACCGACAGCTGCAGGCGCTCAGCGCCGCGATCGTCGACGAGCTGCGGGATGACGGCATCCGGCCGCTCGGCATCGAGGGCAAAGGCGGCGCGCGCTGGGTGCTGATCGACTACGGGAGCGTCATCGTCCACCTCTTCGCGCCCGAGGTGCGCGAGTACTACGGGCTCGAGCGCCTGTGGAGCAAGGCCGCCCAGGTCGTGCGGGTGGTCTGACCACCATCCGTACCGGCCGGGTACCAGGACGGAAAGCGTACGGCCCGCCCGTACTGCGAGGGTACTAATCCGACGGGCGACGGTCCTCCTATTGAGGGTGCCCCAGGCCCGCCCCATGCTCCCGGCCATGACCGAGCCAACGGGGACAGCGCGACCGATGGAGACCTGTCGCTTCTGCGACGGCGAGCTCCTGACGAGCGTGTTCGACACGGCCTTCCGCGACGCGGCCGCCGACGAGCGCCTCTTCTTCGCCATCCCCGGTGCCCTGTGCGTCCCGTGCCGGCAGCTGTACGTCGACCAGCAGCTGATCGGCATCCTGGGCCTGGCCGAGGCGCGCTGCACGTTCGCGATCCAGAGTGATCGCGTCCTGCGCGCCGGCGCCGCCTAGCTACCGCTCCCGTCCCCGCTCCTAGCTTCGTCCGCCGCCTGCGCGTCCGGCGGGCCGCCGCGGGTTGCCGAGCAGGTAGGTTCCCAGCCACGCGGCGATTGCCGGCTCCGGCTCCATCGCGTTCGTCTTGATGGCCAGGTCGGCCTCGAACAAGCCGCGCAGCATGCTCTCCAGCTCGGCTGCGTCGTAACGACCGGCGGCCTCGACCAGGCGTTCGGCCATCCGTGCGTTGCCGCGGCCGACGCGACGCGTGATCTCGGAGGCGGGTGCGGCACGCGCCCGCAGGTCGCGCGCCACGATCAGGTCGGAGAGCCGCCCGGCCAGCGCGGCCATGATGCGCAGCACGGGTAGTCCCTCGTCGAGGGCTCGGCGCAGGGAGGCTGCCGCGGCGGACGGGTCACGCCGGTCGACCGCGTTCGTGATGGCGTACAGGCTGGCGGGTCGCGTGTCGGCCACCAGCTGCTCGACGTCGTCGACGCTGATCGCTCGCTCGCCCGCGTAGGTCGCCAGCTTCTGGAGCTCGCCGTCCGCCACGCGCGTCTGCTCGCCGCGCTCGACGTCCGACTCGGCCACCGCACCGCCGATCCGTTCCGCCAGCAGCGCTGCCGCACGCGGCTCGATCGCCACGCCACGTCCCTGGGCATGGCGTCGAATCCAGGCCTGCAGCTCGCCACGGCGCGGGGCGAGGCGCTCCTCCACCACGCCACCGCGGGTCACCACCGCGTCGGCCAGGCGGCTGAGCAGCGGTGGCGGCTTGCCGGCCTCGCGCGTGGCGCGCATGTCGACGAGCGCCAGCGCGGCGCCGTCGGGCAGCTCACGGACGAGCGCCAGCAGGCGGTCGGCGGCGCTCGTCGACCGGCCGGCCGCACGGAGCGGCTCGCGCAGCACGGCGAGGTGCACGCCGAACATTCCGATCGTCCCAGCCTCGAGGCGCGCTCGATCGATGGCGGCCTCGTCGGGGCTGCCGGCCGGCACGATCTCGGCGCGGTCGTCGGCCCCGGCCCGGGCCGCGAAAGCGGCCAGCGCCTGGTCGAGCTGGTAGCCGTCGTCGCCGTGGGCGAGCAGCAGCGACACGCTCACGCCGCCTCCCATGCCGCCCGCAGGCGCTCGACCAGCTCGTCCACCGGCAGCCGTGCCGCCTCGGCGACCTCCGATTCGAGGGCGTGCGCCGGCCGGCGCGCGGCCTCCAGGTCCGCGCGGTGCTGCGGGTAGCGCAGCGCCAGGTCATCGATGCGCTGGTCGGTGGTCAGGAACGAGCTCCCCACGTGGCGGTCGGCCACCGACACGATCACGGACGGCCAGCCGCGCGGGAACCGCTCGTCGTCGAGCAGGCACGTCACCGGATGCGAGGCCACCGGCGGCGCGAGCTCGGGGTGGCCCATCGCCGTCAGGCGCTCCGCGCCGAGGACGCCATGCACGCCGCCTCCAGCGCGTGTCTCGAGCTTGTCCACATCGTGCAGGAGGGCGGCGCTCTCGACGAGGCCCAGGTCCAGCGGGACGCCCTGGGCCGCCACCAGCCGCGCCGCCTCGTTCGCCACCCGTGCCACTCCCTGGGAGTGGGCCACGATCCCGTCCGGCAGCCCGAACGAGGCGAGGATCGTCTCGGCCTGGTCACGGGTCGGGATGGCCATGGACCGATGCTACCCGGATCGCGCGGGCGCTGGACGATCGGCGCAGACCGCGGCCCGTCGACGATCACGCGAATCGTGCCCTCCAGATCGGTACGGTGGATCCGCAGCCCCGGTACGCCATGCAGCCGCGCCAGCGCCTCGTCATGCGGGTGGCCGAACCGATTGCCGGCGCCGGACGAGATGAGCGCCAGGGCCGGGTGCGTGGCTGCCAGCAGCGCGTCGGTGGTGCTGTACCGCGATCCATGGTGACCGACCTTGAGCACGTCGACCGGCCGGAGCAGCCCGCGCCCCAGCAGCAGCGCCTCGACGGCTGCCTTGGCGTCCCCGGTGAGGAGGGCGCGGAAGTCGCCGCTCTCCAGGAGCGCCACTGCCGATGCATTGTTGATGTCGTCCTCCAGCAGGGGGCCGGAGGCATCGGCTTCCGACGGATAGAGGAAGGTCAGCCAGGCACCGGCGCCGAGCGGAATGCGGTCGCCGGCGCGGACCGGCAGGAGGTGGCCCTCCGGCTCGTGCTGTGCGAGGTCGAGGAAGCGGGGATAGGTGGGGTTGTGATAATGCCGGCCCGGGTCGAGGATGAGGCCGACCGAGAAGCGCTCCAGCGCCGGCAGCAGGCCGGCGACATGGTCCTGGTGCGGGTGCGTGAGCAGCATGACGTCGAGGTGCCGCTGCCAGAAGGGCAGGACCTCGCCCAGCCGGCGCATGAGCAGGTCGGGATCGGGCCCGCCGTCGATGAGGGCAGTCGCACCGGAGGGCGCGCGGATGAAGATGGCGTCGCCCTGACCGATGTCGAGCATGGCCAGCTCCAGTCGGCCATCCGGCCTGGTCAGGACCGTCAGCACGCCCAGCGTGCCGAGGGTCGCCGCCGCCAGGCGGAACGGTCGCAGGGCCGCACCGGCCAACGCCGCCAGCCCGACCGGCACCTGCGGCAGGCTGTCTGAGTTCTGGCTCGGCGGACCGATCCGTCGGCGAAAGAGCAGCAGGCCCGGATACCAGATGCCCGCCAGCCAGGCGGGCGCGCCGAGGTCGACGGCGGCGAACGGAACGGCCGCGGCACCTTCGCCGGCCAGGATCATAAGGCGCAGGTACAGCCAGGCGGCGCCGCCGGCGGCCCAGCTGCAGACCTCGCCGACCACCGGCAGGCGCAGCGCCCCGTCGACGGCACCGACCACCGCCGCCAGCGCGGAGGTCAGCATGACCAGCGGGACCAGCGGCACCACGATCACGTTGGCGAGCGGCGCCACCAGCGAGAGTCGCTCGAAGTTGAGCAGGATCACCGGCAGCGTAGTCAGCTGGGCCGCCAGGGTGAGCGCCACCGGCTCGCGAACGAGGGTCGGCCAGCGGGCCAGCCTCGCCTCGATCGGCGCCGCGAACCAGATGAGCCCTGCCGTGGCCAGCGCCGACAGCTGGAAGCCCACATCCCACAGGACTGGCGGGGCGGCGAGCAGCATGACCAGCACGGCCAGGAGCAGGGCGGAGATGGCGTGTGCCCGCGAGCCTCCCAGGCGTGCCAGCACCAGGCCGCCGGCCATGAGCGCAGCGCGCACGACGGACGGTGAGGCGCCCGTCAGCAGCACGTAGCCACCCACCGCCGAACCGGCGGCGAGCACCGCCGCCAGGCGCCCGGCGCGGAGGCGTGTCAGCGGTCGCGTGGCCGCCGCGGCCAGGGTTGCGACGATCGCGATGTTCCAGCCGGAGATGGCGACCACGTGCGTCAGCCCGGCGCGCGCGAACGCGTCGCTGACCTCCGGTGCGATGCTGGCCCGCACGCCGAGCAGGACCCCAGCGCCCAACGCCGCCTCGGGCTCGGGGACCACCGTGTTCAGGCCGGCCAGCAGCCAGCCACGCAACCCGCCGAGCCCGTCGGCCACGGCCGCACGGTGATGGCCCACGACCTCGGCGGCATAGGCGCTGGCGGTCGCACCGATGCCCTGCCGCGCCAGATAGGCGCCGTATGCGAACCCGTCGAAGTCACGTGGCGCCTCGAGGCGCGCGACCAGCGAAAGCCGGTCGCCAGCCTGCGCCGCGGCGGAGCGAGGCAACCAGACGAGCAAACGCCCGCGAGCCGGCAACGGCGAACCCGCGTCGCTCGCCAGGACCAGCTCGTCGAGGACGGCCTGCTGCCGCTCGCCGCGCGGCCGTGGGTCGTCGACGACGGTGCCGGCCAGGCGCCAGCTGGTGGGACCGATGCGAGCAACGACGCTGTCCGGACCCGTGGGCAGCGCGACCGCGTCGCCGCGCGACGCGCCCAGGCCGACGCCGAGCAGCGCCACCCCGAGGGCAAGCACGCCTCGAGCCGGGCGACCCGCTCGCGGCAGCGTGCCGGAGGCGAGGGCGAGGGCCATGCCCAACATGAACGTCAGCACCGCACTCGGGCCCAGCCCGACGTCGGCAGCCAGGATCCCGAGCGCCACCCCAGCGGCGAGGGCCGGCAGTGCAAGTCCAGCCATCGCGCTGCGGGAGGGGGAGGTCAGACGGTCACGAGGTCGCGGATGTCCTCGAGCTGACCGCGATTCAGCACCTTGCGCTCGACGAGCTCGTCCAGCGAGGCGAACGACCGCTCGGCCCGGGCGGCCACGATCTTCTGGACGGTCACCGGGCCGATCCCGGGCAGGGCCTCGAGCTCCTCAGGGCTGGCCGTGTTGAGGTTCAGCAGCCCGCCGCCGGCCCCGCCGGTACCGCCATCCCCGCCGCCACCACCTCCGCCAGCCACGCCGGCCAGCGGCACGTAGACCTGCTCGCCGTCCTGCAGCTTCGCCGCCAGATTCAGGGACGACGCGGCGGCCAACAGGTCGGCA
>JBKOZM010000032.1:0-6213 GCA_046725855.1 Chloroflexota bacterium
GCGGTATAGCTGATCTCGAAGCCCCCCGGCTCGGGCTGTCTGATGCGCGTCTGAGCCGGCCGGCTGGCTCAGGGTGGCCAAGTATACCGAGGCGCTCGTCTCACCCATCTACAGCCTATAGCGCTCCTTCATCGCCCGATAGCGCGCCCAGGCGTAGGCATCCAGGTCCGCGCTCAACGCCCCGTCGAGGAGCGGCACCACCACCTCGCGAAGGTGGGTGCCGCGCGCCATCCACTGGTAGTAGTCCCGTCCGCCGTGATGGTATGGGCCGTACAGGCGCCCACCGAAGCGCGCCACGATCCATCGGAACAGCCGCTCGTGCCGCACGTGCATGCGCAGCGTCACCTGTGCCACGCGCCCGTCGCCACCGAAATGGCCCTCCCCCACCAGGATCCCGGCGAAGACGCCCAGCTCGTAGGCCGATGGCATCCCGACGCCTCTGGCCGGCGGCGCTTGCCTGACGATGCTCGATCCTCCTGCGGCGGTTGCGGCGTGTGTGTTTCACCGTAAGGTATCACGTGCAACATCGCGCCTGAGACGATGGCGCGGTAACGCGTGGGTAAGGCGCCGGTAACCGCCCAAACTGGTAAAATGTGACTGCCCAACTGAACTCGCAGCGGAGCGCTCGTGGTCAGGGTCACGGCCTGTACCAACCAGAAGGGCGGTGTCGGTAAGACGACGACCGTCGTCAACCTGGCGGCCTATCTGGCCCTCTCCGGAACGCCAACGCTGGTCATCGATCTCGACCCGCAAGGGAACGCGACGAGTGGCCTGGGCGTTGACCGGCGGGCGCTGGATCGGTCGATCTACGACGCGCTGATTCGCGGCTTGCCGCTGGTGGATCTCGTGCTCGGCACGCGGGTTCCGGGGCTGGACCTGATCCCGTCCGCGCCGGCCCTGTCCGGGGCGGAGGTGGAACTGGTTGGGATGTCGGGCCGCGAGAGCCGGCTGGCCGCATGCCTGGATGGCCTGAGCGACCGATACGAGCGAGTGCTGATCGACTGCCCACCATCGCTTGGCCTGCTGACCGTCAACGCACTGACCGCGGCGGATGGGGTCCTCATACCGATACAGACCGAGTACTACGCCTTGGAGGGATTGAGCCAGCTGGTGAACACGATTCGCCGCGTCCGGGAGAGCCTGAACCCGCGCCTGGAAATCGATGGCGTGCTGCTGACCATGTTCGACGGCCGCACCCGGCTGTCGGCGCAGGTCGCCGCCGAGGTGCGGCGCCACATGAACGGCACGGTTTTCGACACGGTGGTGCCGCGCAGCGTTCGCCTGTCAGAGGCACCCAGCCATGGCTTGCCGATCGCCCTCTACGATCCGACCTCCCGGGGCGCAGTGGCGTACGGGCAGCTTGCCGACGAGGTCGCGGCGCGTGGCTAGATCGTTCGGCCTGGGGCGCGGGCTGGATGCGCTCATCCCGCGCGCCGCGGAGCAGGCCTCAAAGCAGGAGATCCCCGTCGATCGGATCCGCCGCAACCCCCATCAGCCCCGTGGCGACTTCGGCGAGGCGGAGCTGACCGAGCTTGCGGCCTCGATCGCCGAGCACGGCGTCCTGCAGCCGATCGTGGTCCGTGCGGCCGTGGACGGCGGCTACGAGGTGATCGCCGGCGAGCGCCGGCTGCGCGCGGCGAAGATGGCGGGCTTGAGCCAGATCCCGGCCGTGATCCGCGACTCGTCGAGCGAGGAGCTGCTGGAGCTCGCGCTGGTCGAGAACGTGCAGCGTGCCGACCTGAATCCGATCGAAGAGGCCGGAGCGTATCGCGAGCTGATCGATCGGTTCGGCCTGTCGCACGAGGCTGTCGCCCACAAGGTCGGCAAGAGCCGGGTGGCCATCAGCAACGCCCTGCGCCTGCTGGACCTTGCGCCGGAGACGCGACAGGCCATCGTGGAGGGCAAGATCAGCGAGGGCCACGGCCGGGCGCTGGCCGCGCTCAGCGTGCCCGAGCTGCAGCGCGCCGTCCTGCAGGTGGTCCTGGATCGACACCTCTCCGTGCGCCAGACCGAGGAGCTGGTGCGCCGCAAGCGCGAATCGGTCCCGACAGCCCATCGCGCGCCACTGTCCAGCGACCTCGCCGACCTCGAGGCGCAGCTGCGCGGCATCCTGGCGACCAAGGTCGGCATCGTGCGTACCAGGAGGGGCGGCCGCCTGGTGATCGACTTCTACAGTGACGAGGAGCTGGATCGGCTGTACGCCATCATCACCCGCGGCGCTGCGCCATCTGGCGGGGCCGCGTCGCCGATCCCGGTGGATGCTCCCATCCCCGACGAGCGGGTGACGTCATGACCGCGCAGCCGGCGGGGCGCACGCGCCGCCCCAAGGCCGCCGCATCCGACTACACGGCCGCCACCATTCAGGTTCTCGAGGGCTTGACGGCGGTCCGCAAGCGGCCGGGCATGTACATCGGCTCCACCGACTCGCGCGGCCTCCATCAGCTGGTCTGGGAGGTCGTCGACAACTCGATCGACGAGGCGATGGCCAGCGTGGCCACGCGCATCGAGGTCACCATCCACGCCGACGGCCAGGTGGAAGTGGTTGACGACGGGCGTGGCATCCCCGTCGGCAAGCACTCGAGTGGCAAGGACGCGCTCGAGGTGGTGCACACGGTGCTGCACGCCGGCGGCAAGTTCGGCGGCGGCGGGTACAAGGTCTCCGGCGGCCTGCACGGCGTGGGCGTGAGCGTGGTCAACGCCCTTTCCTCGGCGATGCGCGTCGAGGTCCTGCGCGACGGGAAGCGCTACGTCCAGGAATACAGCCGCGGCGGCCCACTCAACCGCGTGCGGCAGACGGGGGGCGCTACCGAGGCCAACCGCGGACTGACGCCAGGCTGGAACCGGAAGCACGGCACGCGCACGTTCTTCAACCCGGACCCGGAGATCTTCGAGGAACGTGAGTTCTCCTGGGAGCTGATCGCGACGCGGCTCCGCGAGTCGGCCTATCTCAACAAGGGCCTCTGGATCCGTCTCAGTGACGAGCGCGCCGACCGTGAAAAGAACTTCTACTTCGAGGGCGGGGTCACCAGCTTCGTGCGGCATCTGAACCGTCGTCGCGAGGTGCTGAACCCGCATCCCATCCACGTCGAGCGCCTCGTCGACAGGACCAGCGTCGAGGTCGCGCTGCAGTACAACGATGGCTTCGCCGAAAACGTGCTGCCGTTCGCGAACAACATCCATACCATCGACGGCGGCACGCACGTCACCGGGTTCCGGGCCGCGCTGACCGGCTCGCTCAACGACTGGGCGCGCAAGGCGGGCATCCTGTCGGAGAAGGATGCCAACCTCTCTGGCGACGACGTCCGCGAGGGCCTCACCGCGGTCATCAGCGTCAAGCTGACCGATCCGCAGTTCGAGGGCCAGACCAAGGCGAAGCTCGGCAACGCCGAGGTCAAGGGCATCGTGCAGGCGGTCGTGACCGATGGGATCGTCCAGCACCTCGAGGAGAACCCGGCGGATGGCCGGCGCATCATCGAGAAGTCGGTCACCGCGGCGCGCGCACGCGAAGCGGCGCGCAAGGCACGCGACCTCGTCATCCGCAAGGGCGCGCTCGACGGCATGGCGCTGCCGGGCAAGCTGGCCGACTGCCAGGAGCGCGATCCGGCGCGCAGCGAGCTCTACATCGTGGAGGGCGACTCGGCCGGCGGCTCCGCCAAGCAGGGTCGCGACCGGCGCTTCCAGGCCGTGCTGCCGATGTTCGGCAAGATGCTCAACGTCGAGAAGGCGCGGCTCGACAAGGTCCTCTCCAGCGAGAAGATTCGACCCCTGATCATCGCCTTGGGGGCCGGCATCGGCGACCAGTTCGACATCGGCAAGCTGCGTTATCACCGCATCTGTCTCCTGTCGGACGCCGACGTCGACGGTGCGCACATCAGCACCCTGCTGCTGACGTTCTTCTTCCGTCACATGCCGGACGTCATCGACGAGGGATATCTGTACCTCTGCCAGCCGCCCCTCTATCGGGTCAGCACCGGCAAGGTGACGCGCTACGCGAAGGACGAAAAGGAGCGGGACGCGGCCATCAAGGAGCTCAGTCGCGAGGGCAAGACGAAGAACGTGACGGTGCAGCGCTTCAAGGGACTCGGCGAGATGAACGCCGACCAGCTGTGGGAGACGACGATGAACCCGGACACACGAACGCTCCTGCAGGTCTCGGTTGGTGAGGCGAGCGAGGCTGACGAGACGTTCAGCACGCTCATGGGCGAACGTGTCGAGCCGCGGCGTGACTTCATCCGCGCCGAGGCGCGCAAGGTCCGCAACCTGGACTTCTAGATCGGGAGCGCACGGGACGAAAGCGATGCCAAGCAGACACATTGCCGACATCCGCCAGGTCGAGGGCAAGACCGGCCGCAAGCTCGACGAATGGTGCGAGCTGCTCGAGGCCAATGGCGTGGGCGATCGCCGCGAGGCGGTGAACTTCCTGCGCGACGGGTATGCGGTCAGCCACGCCTTCGCGCTGGCCATCGCCGACCATTGCCTGCGACCGTCGCGCGACTCGGACTTCGATGCGGCTTCGTACTGGGACGACGAGGAAGAGGCCTGGTGAGCACCGAGCCACGCGAGGGCACGCCGATCGGCACGAGCCGGTCCATCGTCGGGCGGGATGGTCGCCGGTACGCATTCGCCGACCACAACTGCTTCGCATGCGGCGACACCAACTCGATCGGCATGCGGCTCATGATCGAGCTGGGTGAAGGCACCGCGATCACCACCTGGACGCCGGGCCCGGACTTCGTCGGCTGGGAGGACAAGGTCCATGGCGGGCTGCTGGCCACCCTCCTGGATGAGGTGATGGCCTGGGCGCCGTCCAGCTTCGACTCGTGGGCGGTCACGGCCGAGATGAACATCCGCTACCGGGCGCCAGCCAACCCGGGCGAGCCGCTCACCGCCAAAGGCTGGGTCACCGAGCGGCGCAGACGCATCTATCACGTTCGAGGCGAGGTGCGCACCGCCGAGGGCCGGCTCATCGCGGATGCGCATGGGCGCTTCCTGGGCGCGACTCCGTCCCAGAAGGCACAGCTCAAGGACCGATACGCCCGGCCCGCGACAAAGACGACAGCAGCGACGAGGTAACTTGCCGGACCGATGGGAACCGAGGGAATCGGCAACGTGCGACAGGTTGCGATCGAGGACGAGATGCGCTCGTCCTACATCGACTACGCCATGAGCGTCATCGTCGCCCGCGCGCTGCCCGACGTGCGCGACGGCCTCAAGCCCGTCCACCGCCGGATCCTCTACACGATGCACGAGATGGGGCTGCGCTCCACCTCCGCCTATCGCAAGTGCGCGGGCGTCGTGGGCGAGGCGCTCGCCAAGTTCCACCCACACGGGGACGTGGCGCTCTACGACGCGCTGGTGCGCCTGGCCCAGGACTTCAGCCTCCGTTACCCGCTGGTCGATGGGCAGGGCAACTTCGGGTCGATCGACGGCGACCCGGCGGCCGCGTATCGGTACACCGAGGCGCGCCTGGCGGCCATCGCCGACGAGATGCTGGCCGACATCGACAAGGAGACCGTCGACTTCCAGGACAACTTCGACGGCCGCCTGCGTGAGCCGCTGGTCCTGCCAGCGCGCCTGCCGAACCTGCTCATCAACGGCAGCTCAGGGATCGCGGTCGGCATGGCCACGAACATCCCGCCTCACCACCTCGGCGAGGTCTGCGACGCGGTGGCCGCGCTGATCGACAACCCGGAGCTCACGGTCGACGAGCTGTGCGAGATCGTCCACGGGCCTGACTTCCCCACCGGCGGCACGATCTTCCGGTTCGAGGACCAGCGCAACAGCATCACCGGCGACAAGGAGCGGCAGGACGTCATCCGCCACATGTACGCCACCGGGCGGGGCCGCGTCGTGATCCGCGGCCAGGTCGCGTTCGAGGAGTTCCGCCCCGGGCGCATGGCGGTGGTCATCACCGAGCTGCCCTACCAGGTCAACAAGACGACCCTCATCGAGAAGATGGCCGAGCTGGTCGGCCACAAGCGCATCACCGACGTGAGCGACATTCGCGACGAAAGCGACAGGAACGGCATGCGCATCGTGGTCGAGGAGAAGCGCGACGGCTCACCGCACACTGTCATGCAGCAGCTCTTCAAGCACACCGCCCTGCAGACGAGCTTCAACGCCAACATGCTGGCGCTGGTCGACGGCCAGCCACAGACGCTCGGCCTGAAGCGGATGCTGGAGCACTACATCGCCTACCGCCGCGAAGTCGTG
>JBKOZM010000033.1:0-4852 GCA_046725855.1 Chloroflexota bacterium
CCACCAGCACCTTGCCCTCCGCCTTCCAGGCGGCCAGGCGCTCGCTGAAGGGCCGCGTCTTGATCTCATCCAGCCCGAAGCCCTCGACCACGCGCAGCGCCCCGTCGGCGGCCTTGGCGCTGAGCACGGCCTGCAGCGCGGCGCGCCGCATCTTGGCGTTCAGCTTCTGCTCGTAGTCGCGCGGATGCGGTCCGAACACGACGCCGCCGCCGTTCCACTGCGGCGCGGTGCGGCTGCCCTGGCGGGACCGTCCCGTCCCCTTCTGGCGCCACGGCTTGCGGCCGCCGCCGGTGACCTGGCCGCGGGTCAGCGTGTCGGCCGCGCCGACGCGGCGGCCGGCCAGCTGACGAACCACCGCCTGGTGGATGAGCGTCTCGTTGACGGGGGCGCCGAACAGCGACTCGGCGAGGTCCACCTCGCCGGCCTCCTTGCCGTTGGCATTAAGGATCTTGTGGTCCATGCTCACTTCGCCTTCTGCACCAGCAGCAGGCCGTTCCGTGCGCCGGGCACTGCGCCCTTGACCAGCAGCAGGTTGCGCTCGGCATCGACGCGGACGACCTTGAGCTTCTTGACGGTCACCCGGTCGTGGCCCATGTGGCCGCCCATGCGGGTGCCCTTGAAGACGCGGCCCGGTGTGGTGCCGGCGCCGATCGAGCCGGGCGCCCGGTAGTTGGTCGAGCCGTGGGTCTTGGGCCCCCGCTTGAAGTTGTGCCGCGCGATGGTGCCGGCGAAGCCGTGGCCGCGGCTGACGCCGACCACGTCGACCAGGTCGCCGGCCTCGAACAGGCTGACGTCGAGCGTCTGCCCCACCTCGAAGCCCTCGACCGAGTCGACCCGTACCTCGCGGACCGAGGCAGGCTTCTGCAGCGTCTTGTCGAGGTGCGTGAACTGGCCGGCCACCGGCTTCGTCAGGCGGCGCGCGACGCCAGCGCCGAGCTGCAGGGCGGCATAGCCGTCCTGCTCCGGCGTGCGGAGCCGCGTGATGCTGTTGGGCGTGGCCTCGATGACGCTGACCGGGACGACGCTGCCGTCGTCCTCGAAGATCCGCGTCATGCCGAGCTTGCGCCCGATCAACCCTGCCGGCACTGCTGCTTGCTTCCTCTCCTGCATGGCTCCGTGGGTGGGACCGTCCCGCGGACGGGGCGGCCCCGACTCACATCTTGATCTCGATATCCACGCCGGCGGCCAGGCTCCGCCGCATCAGCGCATCCACCGTCTTGGCCGACGGATCGATGATGTCGATCAGCCGCTTGTGCGTGCGAATCTCGAACTGCTCCCGCCCGTCCTTGTGGACGAACGGGCCGCGGATGACCGTGTACTTCTCGATCCGGGTCGGCAGCGGCACCGGTCCGGCGATGGCGGCGCCGGTGCGCTGCGCCGTCTCCACGATCTGCTCGGCCGACTGGTCGAGCAGCTTGTGGTCGTACGCCTTGAGCCGAATGCGGATGCGCTGCTTGGCCATGGCGTTAGCCGAGCACCTCGGTGATCACGCCGGCGCCCACGGTGTGGCCGCCCTCGCGAATGGCGAAGCGCTGGCTCTGCTCGATGGCGATTGGCGTGATCAGCTCGACGTCGATGTTCACGTTGTCGCCGGGCATGATCATCTCGACGCCGGCCGGGAGCGTGATCGCCCCGGTGACATCGGTGGTGCGCAGGTAGAACTGCGGCCGATAGCCCGCGTAGAACGGGGTGTGGCGGCCGCCCTCCTCCTTGCCGAGCACGTAGACCTCGGCCTTGAACTTGGTACCCGGCTTCACGCTGCCCGGCTTGGCCAGCACCTGGCCGCGCTCGATCTCCTCGCGCTCGATGCCGCGCAGGAGCAGGCCCACGTTGTCGCCGGCCTGACCCTCGTCGAGCGTCTTCTTGAACATCTCGACGCCGGTCACCACCAGCTGGCGGCTCTTGGCGTGGATGCCGACCTGCTCGACGCTCTCGCCGGTCTTGACCTGGCCACGCTCGATGCGCCCGGTCGCCACCGTGCCGCGGCCCTTGATCCCGAACACGTCCTCGATCGGCATCAGGAACGGCTTGTCGACCTCGCGGGTCGGGGTCGGGATATAGGTATCGACCGCCTCGAGCAGCTCCTTGATGGACGCGTACTCGGGCGCATCCTGGTCGGTGCTGGTCGACTCCAGCGCCTTGAGCGCCGAGCCACGGATGACCGGCACGTCGTCGCCGGGGAAGTTGTACTTGGTGAGGAGTTCGCGGACCTCCATCTCGACGAGGTCGATGAGCATCTCGTCGTCGACCATGTCCACCTTGTTGAGGTAGACCACCAGCGACGGGACCTCGACCTGCCGGGCCAGGAGGATGTGCTCGCGGGTCTGGGGCATCGGCCCATCCGCCGCGGACACGACCAGGATGGCGCCGTCCATCTGGGCGGCGCCGGTGATCATGTTCTTGATGTAGTCGGCGTGGCCGGGGCAGTCGACGTGCGCGTAGTGGCGCGCCGCCGTCTGGTACTCGACGTGGCTGATCGCGATGGTGATGCCGCGCTGGCGCTCCTCGGGCGCGTTGTCAATTGAGTCGAAGGCGCGGAAGTCGGCACCGCCCTGCATGGCGAGGTACTTGGTGATGGCAGCCGTCAGGGTCGTCTTGCCGTGGTCCACGTGACCGATGGTGCCGACGTTCACGTGCGGCTTGCTGCGGTCGAACTTCTGCTTGGCCATGTTCTGTCCTTCGTTGCTCCTTGTGGGCTCGTTAGCTCTTTGCCTTGGCGATCAGCTCGTTGGCGAGGTTGGTGGGGAATTCCGCGTAGCGGGAGAACTCCATCGAATACGTGGCGCGCCCCTGGGTCATGCTGCGCAGCTCGGTGGCGTAGCCGAACATCTCGGCCAGCGGGACGAGGGCGTGCACGACGCGCGAGGTGCCATGCTCGTCGATCCCCTCGATATGACCGCGCTTGCTGTTCAGGTTGCCGATCACGTCGCCCATGAAATCCTCGGGCGTCGTGACGTCGACCTTCATGACCGGCTCCAGGATGCCCGCGTCGCCCTTGGCGACCGCGTCCTTGGCGGCCATGCTGCCGGCGATCTTGAAGGCCATCTCCGATGAGTCGACCTCGTGGTACGAGCCGTCGATGAGGGTGGCCTTGACGTCGATCACCGGGTAGCCGGCCAGCACGCCGCCGGCCAGCGCCTCGCGCAGGCCCTGCTCGATGGCGCGCCAGAACTCGCGGGGCACGGCGCCGCCCACGATCTTCGACTCGAACTCGACCCCGCTTCCGCGCTCGAGCGGCTCGAGGGTGATGACGGCGTGGCCGTACTGGCCCTTGCCGCCGGTCTGCCGCACGAAGCGGCCCTCGCCCTTGGCCGGCTTGCGGATCGCCTCGCGATAGCTGACCTGCGGGCGGCCGACGTTGGCGTGGACCTTGAACTCGCGCAGCATGCGGTCGACCAGCACCTCGAGGTGCAGCTCGCCCATGCCGGCGATGCGGGTCTGGGCGCTCTCCTCGTCGGTGCTGACCCGGAAGGTGGGGTCCTCCTCGGCCAGGCGCTGCAGGGCCAGCGACATCTTGTCCTGGTCGGCCTTGGTCTTCGGCTCCACGGCCAGCTCGATCACCGGCTCGGGGAAGCTGATCGCCTCGAGCACGATCGGCTTCGACTCGTCGCACAGCGTGTCGCCGGTGAACGTGTTCTTCAGGCCGACCACGGCGGCGATGTCGCCCGCGCTCACCGACTCGATCTCCTCGCGGTGGTTGGCGTGCAGCTGCAGCAGGCGCCCCACGCGCTCCTTGTGGCCCTTGGTCGAGTTGTAGACGTAGGAGCCGGTCTTGAGGGTGCCGGAATACACGCGGAAGAAGGCCAGTTTGCCGACGAACGGGTCAGCGGCGATCTTGAAGGCGAGCGCCGCGAAGGGCTCGGTCGGGTCGGTGTGGCGGGTCGCGGGCTGGCCACTGCGGGGATCGGTCCCGACCACGGCGGGCACGTCGAGCGGCGAGGGCAGGTAGTCGATGACCGCGTCCAGCATCGGCTGAATACCCTTGTTCTTCAGCGCCGATCCACACAGCACCGGGACGATCTTGTAGGTGAGCGTGCCGGCACGCAGCGCGCGGCGCAGCTGCTCGCTGTCGACCTCCTCGCCCTCCAGGAACTTGTGCGCGATGTCGTCATCCAGGTCGGCCAGCGCCTCGACCAGCTTGTCGCGCCAGGTGGCGGCGTCCTCGGCCAGCTCGGCCGGGATCTCGCCCACCTGGATCTGATCGCCAAGGTCGTTGCCGTAGGTGATGGCGGTCATGTTCACGAGGTCGATGACCCCGCGAAACGTGTCCTCGATGCCGATCGGCAGCTGCACCGGCACGGCGGTCGCGCCCAGGCGATCCTTGATCATGCCGACCACGCGCCAGAAGTCGGCGCCGGTGCGGTCGAGCTTGTTGACGAAGCAGAAGCGCGGCACGCCATAGCGATCCGCCTGGCGCCAGACGGTCTCGGACTGCGGCTCCACGCCGGCCACGCCGTCGAACACGACGACCGCCCCGTCCAGCACGCGCAGGCTGCGCTCGACCTCCACCGTAAAATCCACGTGCCCGGGCGTGTCAATCAGGTTGATTCGATGGTCGGCCCAGAAGCAGGTCGTGGCCGCAGCGGTGATGGTGATCCCGCGCTCCTGCTCCTGCTCCATCCAGTCCATGGTGGCCGCGCCCTCATGGACCTCGCCGATCTTGTAGATCTTCTTCGTGTAGAACAGGATCCGCTCGGACACGGTCGTCTTGCCCGCGTCGATGTGGGCGATGATCCCGATGTTCCGGGTCCGCTCCAGGGGGATCTGGCTCTCGGCCGCCGCGCGGCGGGCCTGCTGCGTCATGGTCATCGGCCTACCACTTGAAGTGGCTGAAGGCCCGGTTGGCCTCGGC
>JBKOZM010000034.1:0-3721 GCA_046725855.1 Chloroflexota bacterium
GCGTCAGGCGCGGATTCGGGACCCGGGATGGGTTGAAGACCTGGATTTGCGGGGGTCTCCGGGGTCCCCACCTCGCCCGCTGCTCGCATGGCGGGCATTTGGCCAACTGTCGGCGTCCCCGGCACAGGAAGCACGCTCGGCCGGCGGCGCTCCTCGATCGGCATGCCGCTCTCCGGGTCCACGCGCACCACGGCCGGCCGATCGCTCGAGGGGCCGGGCGTCCCGTTGTCGCGCGGTTCGGGCAGCGCCAGCTCGCCGGCCTCCGGCCGCAGCCCGCCGGGGCCATAGCGCTTCTGCTCCCAGCCCTCGTACTTGACCGAGACCACCGAGGTGTCGAGCACCTTCGGCCGGCGCGGCGGGACCCAGCCGGACTCGCTGTAGGGGCGCCCGTCGCGGTCATCGGCGGCAGCACGGGCACGAGCCTCGGCCGCCGCCAGATCCGGCCGCAGCGGCAGCGGAGAAGGCGTCAGCACCGGACGCGGCCGGTGATTCCACGAGGAATCGGACTCGCGGCCGACGAGCGTCCCACCATCGGTCCGGCGGCCATCGCGCCCCGGCGGCACCGCCTCCGCCTCCATGTCCAGGCCGAGCTCGTCGAAGAGCCAGCTGAAGCTCCCGTCCAGCGCAAGGTCGCGAGCCACGTCGCTGGCGTCCCGGGTGTCGAGCGCCTTGGCCACCCGGTCGACCGCATCCAGTGGAAAGCCGAGCGCCTTGGCCACCTCCCGCACGGCGCTTCGCGCGCGGTAGGTGATGACGGTGCAGACCATCGCGGCGTGGTCCTCGCCATAGCGGCGGTAGAGGTACTGGATCACCTCCTCGCGGCGGTTGACGTCGAAGTCGATGTCGATGTCCGGCAGCGTCCGCGCCTCGTTGATGAAGCGCTCGAAGAGGAGCTTGTGCTCGATCGGGTCGACCTTGGTGATGCCCAGGCAGTAGGCCACGATCGAGTCGCCGGCGCTCCCCCGTCCCTGCCCGATGATCCCGCCCTTGCGCGCGAACTCCATCAGGTCCCACACGATCAGGAAGAACTCGGCCAGGTTGGTGCGCTCGATGATGTCCAGCTCGTGCGCCAGCTGGTTGACCGCCTGCTTGGTAATGGGCCGATAACGGCGCCGTAAGCCGTCGTGTGCAAGCTGGTACAGGTATGAGAACGGCGTCTCGCCCTCGGGGACCGTGAACCCCGGAAACCGGTAGCGCTCGAAGTCCAGGTCAAGCCGGCAGGCCTGACCGATGGCTCCGGCCTGGGTCAGCCCCTCGGCCCAGGCTCGGCGACTGCGGTCATCGGGCAGCCCTTGCCCGATGGCCGCCAGCTCGGCACCCGCCTTCAGGCGATACTCCGCGTTCGGGAGCAGCAGCTCGCGCGCCTCTTCTAACGTGGCGCCGTGGCGGATGCAGACCAGCACGTCCTGGAGCCGATGGCCGCCGGGATCGGCGTAGTGCACCTCGTTGGTGACGACGGTCGGCAGGCCGGCGTCGTCCGCCAGGGTGGCGAGCTGGGCGACGAGCCAGTCGTCGTCTGGCGCCAGGTGGTGCGTGAGCTCCACCGCGAAGCCGCCATCCGGAAAGTGGCTCGCCCAGCACTGCGCCGCCTCGAGCGCAGCGTGGCGGTCGCCGGCCAGCAGATGACGCGGAACCTCCCCGTTTCGGCAGCCGGACAGGCCGATCAGATGGCCACGCGCCTCGTCGAGGACGGCCTCGACCAGCGAGCGCTCGAAGATCGGGTATTGCTTCTCCCCGGCCAGATGGCCGCGGCTGGCAAGCCGCGAGAGGGCCGCATAGCCGGTGCCGTCGCGCGCCAGCAGGACGAGGTGGTCGCCGGGGATCGGGCCGGCATGGTGCTCGCCGGGCCAGCCGCGGCTCGCCCGCTCACCGCGCAGCGGGTCGTTCAGCTTCCGGCCACGGCGGGCCAGGCGCAGCTCGCCCTCGTCGCGCGGGATGGCCAGCTCCAGGCCCACGATGGCGTCGACCGGCGAGAGGCCGGCCTGGCCGGCGGCATCGGTCCGGGTCTGGGCGGCCGCCTTCCAGAGCCGCACGGCGGCGTACAGCCCCGCGTGGTCGGTGACCGCCACCGCCGGGATGCCCAGCAGCGCCGCGCGGCCGATCAGCTCCTCGGGATGGCTGGCACCGTCCAGGAAGCTGAAATTCGAGTGGGCGTGCAGCTCGCAGTACCGTTCCGTCGTGCCCTGCGGACCCATGGACCGACCATGATAGAACGGATGTTCGAATTCGCAAGTCCGGCGAATTTAGAACCATTCGCTTCCCCGGCGAACGGGCATGATGCAGGCATGGAGATCGTCATCCCGACCCTCGACACCGAACGGCTTCGCCTGCGCCCGCTGCGCGAGTCGGACGTCGAGCCGCTGCATGCCCTGATGCAGGACCCCGACGTGGTGCGCTACATCGGCGACCGGCGCATCCCGACGCTGCAGGAGAGCTGGCGCGCGGTCGCGGGCTGGATCGGCCACTGGGCCCTGCGCGGCTACGGCCTGTGGGCGGTGGAGGAGCGCACGAGCGGCGAGGTCATCGGACGGATCGGCATCATCAACCCCATCGACTGGCCCGGGCCCGAGGTCGGCTACATGCTCGGCAAGCCGTGGTGGGGACGTGGCTACGCGACCGAGGCCGCAGGGGCCGCCATGGACTGGGGCTTCGAGACGATCGGCTTCGACCGACTGATCAGCTTGATCGACCCGGCCAACGCCGCTTCGATCGCGGTCGCCACGCACCTTGGCGAGACGCCGCGCGGCGAGGTCGACCTGTGGGGCCACCGGGTGCTGGTCTACGGGATCGACCGCGCCGACTGGGAGCGACGGCGCTAGACCGTCGCCAGCGCCTCCAGCACGGGACGGTGCTCGGTCAGGCCGTCCGGGGAGAGCGGGATGATCGCCACGTGGTCCGCGCCGGCGGCGAGCAGCTCCGCGATCCGAGCGTGGAGAGCGTCGACGTCACCCCATGCCACCATGGCGTCCACCAGCGCGTCGCTGGCCGGCTTCTCCCAGTCGCCGGCAGCGAAACCCTGCGCCTCCCAGCAAGCCTGGTAGGCGGGCGTCCGAAGGTACGGCGCCAGATAGCCCCGCGCCGCGGCGCGCGCCGCAGGGGCATCGGTCTCCAGCACCGCCGGCAGGCTGACCGCAAGCGCCGGGCGGCGTGCCGCGTCGGCGTCGCCTCCGGCGGCGTCGAGCACGCCTCGCATCCAGGCCACGCGCTCGGCGGTGACCAGGTATGGGAACGCGCCGTCTGCCTCGGCGGCGGCCAGGCGCAGCATCCGCTCGCGGAGGGCGGCGAGGAGCACCGGCGGCTCGGTCGCGCCATCGGCCATCGGTCCCTTGTAAACCGCGGACCGATAGTCGGCAAGGAACTCGCGCATGCGCGTCACGGGACGATCGAAGGTGTGGCCGCGCAGCCGCTCGGCCAGGTGCGGATGCGAGACGCCCAGGCCCAGCACGAAGCGTCCGGCGGTCGCCTCGGCCAGGGTGAGCGCCGCCATACGGGTGCTCTGCGCGTCGTGGCCCCAGATCGAGACGATGCTCGTCCCGAGCCGAAGCTCCAGCGTCTCGCCGGCGAGTAGCCCGAGCAGGGTCAGCGGCTCGCGACCGACCGTCTCCGGCACCCACAGCGTGCCGAATCCGAGCTCGTCGACCCGGCGGGCGTAGTCGCGCGCGTCCTCGATGGCGAGCGAATCGAGGTGGCTCCAGACGCCGAGCCGACCAAGGTCGACTGG
>JBKOZM010000035.1:0-6944 GCA_046725855.1 Chloroflexota bacterium
AAGTCCAGGCCATGTTCGCGCTGCAGACGACGCGCCGTATCGAGCTGCGCGGGCGAGTTGTCGATCCCGGTCACCCGCGCGCCTCGGCGCGCCAACCAGGCGGAGACGTAGGCCGTGCCGCAGCCGAGCTCGATCGCATCCATGCCGTCCAGCTCCGCCGGCAGCATCCCCACCTCTGACTCCGGGATGCCCCAGATCCCCCAGCTCGGCTCGTCGGCCGCCCAGTTCCGCTCGCCGGGCGCCACGTACTCAGCCGCGTAGCTGTCCCATGCCGCCCGGTTGCGGCGGACATGCTCGGGAAGGTCGCCTTCGTCAGCCATGGACCGATGCTACCGGGGTGGTCGCGCGTCAGGTGCCGGTTGTGCAGCACAGCCGCACAGCCGCACAGCCGCACAACCGGGCCTGACGCGGGCGAGGCAGAGCTTCGGCGCTCGAGATGGTGCCTGGCCTGCCCTCATCGTCGGTTGTGCAGCACAGCCGCACAGCCGCACAGCCGCACAGCCGCACAACCGCCCCTGACGCGGACCGCAAGCGGGTGGGCTCCCTCTACTCCCCCACTTCGCCGGTGGCCGCGATCCGCTCGGTCTCGCCGCGCTCGCCGGTCGCCAGCAGGATGCGGCCGCTGGCTTGGTCCCCAAACAGGCGCTCCACCGTCTCCAGCGTGTCGATCTCGGCCGGGGTCTTGTCGTCGCGAATTCGGACGATCCGAGGGAAGCGCATCGCGAATCCCGACTTGTGACGGGCCGACCGCATGATGCGGTCGAAGGCGATCTCCACCACGACCTCGGGCACCACGCTCCGGTAGCGGCCGAAGTCACGCAGCGTGATCGCCTTGAAGTGGTCGGTCATGGTGGCGATCTCGGCATCGGTCAGCCCGGTGTAGGCCTTGCCGATGGTGAGCAGCGGTGCGTCCGGGTCATCGGTCTGGCGCACGGCGAAGGTGTAGTCCGAGAGCACGCCCCGTCGCTTGCCGTGCCCCCACTCGACCCCCACCACCACGCAGTCCAACGTGGCGAGCGCCTTCTTGAGCTTCAGCCAGCCGAGGCCGCGGCGGCCCGGCTGGTAGACAGAGTCGGGGTCCTTGACCATCAGCCCCTCGTTGCGCCGCTCCCGGGCGTCGTCGAAATGCGTCTCGACCTCGGCGGCGCTCCGCGCGCTGGCCAGGTGCGAGTAGAGGAACCGCTCGTCGGTGCGACCCGGCAGCTCCAGCGCCTCGAGCGCAGAGCGACGCTCGCGCAGCGGGACCTCCAGCAGGTCGCGCCCGTCGAGGTGCAGGAGGTCGAACGCGACCAGCACGACCGGCACCTGGGCCCGCAGCTCGGCGCTCGGGTTGACCCGCCCCAGGCGGGTCTGGAGGCTGGCGAAGTCGAGGACCGATCCGGCCCGATACGGCACCAGCTCGCCATCGACCACCAGTCGATGTCCGAGGTCACGGGCGGCGTCCGCCACCTCTGGGAACGAGATGGTGATGTCGTTCTGGTCGCGCGAGAAGAGCCGAGGCCCGCCGCTGCCGTCCAGGTGGAGCTGGGCGCGGATGCCGTCGTACTTGTCCTCGATCCAGGCCTCCTCGCCGACGCGACGCATCACCTCGTCGGCGTCGGCCACCGGGGTGGCCAGCATGAAGCGGATCGGACGGCCGAGGTGCAGGGCGGCGGTGGCAAGACGATCGTCGCGAGCCAGCACGGCCGCCTCGCCGGGTTCGCCGACCAGCATCAGCGCACGACGCACGTCGCCAATCGGCCGCTCGAAGGCGGCGGCGATCGCCTCTTCCAGGAGGCCCTCGCGCAGCCCGATCCGCAGCTCGCGCGCCGCGATCCGCCCCACGTAGCGCGCCTCCGCCGGCGTGGCACGCCCCAACAGGCGCGCCATCTCGGTGACCCGGGCCTCTGCGCCACCCGCCTCGCTCATGGCGCGAAACGCGCCGTCGAGGTCGGTCACGGTCAGGGGCTTGCCGCTGGGTGCATGCCCGGCCAGCAGCTCGGCGGCCGCATCGCCCAGGTCCGAGTGCCGCAGGTAGGCGGTGTTCAGCGCCTCGGCATCGGCCCCGGAGGCAGCCGCCAGGGCCTGGCTCTGCTGGACCCAGCCGAGCCCCAGCCGATCGGCCGCGCCAGGCAGCGGTCGCCCGGCGAAGAAGGTCGCAGCCACCGCCAGGTCCCCGGGCGGCAGGTCACGCAGGTAGGCCGCCAGCAGGTCGCGCTTGCGCAGCTTGGAAGTAGTCGCCGCCACCGCGTCGGCGACGTGGGCGAACTCGGCAAACGGCGATGAGGCCATGGGGATGAGCGTAGCGCCGGCGGGGCTGGGGTGTGCTTGACGCCCGCCGATCGGTCCATGCAGGCTTTGGCCGATGGTCTTCAAGTGGCAGCGGCCGTCCGACGATCCGGCAATCGCCGCTCGGATCCCGCCCGGACAGGTGCTGACCGAAAAGTTCCCGGTGCTCCATTTCGGGCGGACACCCGACTACACGGACCTCTCGCGCTGGGACTTCCGCGTCTTCGGCGAGGTGGATTCGCCCTTCGACCTCAAGTGGGCCGAGCTGCGAGCACTGCCCAGCACCCAGGTCACGCTGGACATCCACTGCGTCACGCGCTGGTCGAAACTCGACACGGTCTGGGACGGGGTCGCCTTCACGCACATTGCCGAGGTCGCGCAACCACGGCCGACGGCCCGCTTCGTGATCTTCCACTCCGAGCACGGCTTCACCTCGAACGTGCCGCTCGAGATCGCGCTGGACCCACAGTGCGTCCTGGCCTGGAGCTACGGCGGCCGCCCACTGGAGCCCGATCACGGGTACCCGCTGCGGGCGATCGTGCCCGGCCGGTATTTCTGGAAGAGCGCCAAGTGGCTGCGCGGTGTCGAGTTCAGCGCGGAGGACCAGCTCGGCTTCTGGGAGCGTAACGGGTACAGCAACTCGGCCGATCCCTGGCGCGAGGAGCGCTACGCGGAGGGCTAGCCCGCCGCCTCCTCCTCCATCTCGAGCTGCTTGGCGCGCTCGACCAGCTCCGCCACCCGCCGTCCTCCCTTGCGCCCGATCGCCTGGAAGTGCTCCGACGGATAGCGCTGGCTGACCGTCTGCCCGCCCTTCTGGCCGATCTTGGCGAAGAACTCGGGCCCGTACCGAGCCCGCGTGGCGCGTCCACCGCGGCGGCCCGCGTCCTGAACGCTCATCGGCTCCTGCTTGGCATCGTCCGCCATGAGTCGCCGACGGCTTGCAGGAAACATGCCGCCGCTAGAATGCCGCCGATGCGTCCCTTCCCCCGCGACCTGGTGATCGGCGCCGTTGGCCTTCTGATCGCCGGCGGCCTGAGCGCGATCGCGCTGCTGGGGAGCGACTCGGGGACCTCCGTGGCCGCCATGCTCGGCGCCGGCCTGGTCGCCAGCGCGGTCGGGATCTTCCTGTTCGTGGAGTCGTGGGTCTGGTCGCAGCGGGTCTACCGCGACGGCTCGACCGGCAGGGCAATGGCGATCGCGATCGGCGGCGGGGTCATGATCCTGCTGACCGCCGTCGCGCTGGCGGGATCGGTCATCCTGGTGCTGCTCTTCCCGTTGGGTTGAAGCCGTACCATTCGCCCGTCACGCCCCCATCGTCTAGAGGCCTAGGACGCCACCCTTTCAAGGTGGAGATCACCGGTTCGAATCCGGTTGGGGGCACCACAGCATCGAGACCGATGGCCACCTGGAACACGTTGCGTGACGCCGCCCCGGAGATCGTCGCCGTCGGCGAGGAGCGCCTGCGGCGATTTCGCCTCGCCATGCTCGGCACGATCCGCGCCGATGGCTCTCCGAGGATCAGCACGGTGGAGACGCTCATCGGTGGAGGCGAGCTGCTGCTGGGTCTGATGCGCGGCTCGGCGAAGGCACGCGACCTGGTCCGCGACGCGCGCTGCAGCCTCCATTCGATCGTCGACGATCCGGACAGCGGCCAGCCGGAGCTGACGCTGCGCGGCCGCTTCGTCGAGGTCGATCAGGGCACCCGTCGGGCTAACCCGGACGCCTGGTGGCTGTCGTATGAGGACACCGACCCGGTGGTTGGAACGATTGAGCTTGACGCCGCCTCGTTGATCCGCTTCGACCTGAAGCGCGGGGAGATGTCGGTCACGAGCTGGACGCCGGCAGGGGCCGTCGTCGAGCAGCGCAAGCCCTATCCCTGACGGGCCTTAGACGTGGTTGATTTCGACTCGATCACCGCAGTCGGGGCAGTAGAGCAGCAGCAGCTTCGGGTCGTCGCGGTCTGGTCGCCACGAGTAGACGTCCTGCTCGGTCACCCGCTCGCCGCAGTGCGGACACTCGACGCCGATCTCCAGCCACTGGTCGCGCGGGACGTTCTGGCGTCCCATCAGCGCCCCTCCGCCTCGCCTGCCGCATCCGTCTCCTGCGTGGCTTCGGCGAGCTGCTTGGGCTCACCCTCGGTCGGTCGCGACGGCGGCGGTGGAGGGGCCCAGCCAGGTTTGCCGACCGGGCTCGTGGGCGAGGGCGCCTCGGCCCCGCCTACCCCATCGCCACCAGGCGCCGCGCTGCGCCCGCGGCCGCCGCGCTCCGGCGGCTTGAGGAGGGGATAGGCGCGCGCCGCGTAGCCCGGCCACAGGCCGACCTCGCCGTCCCGGATCATGACCGAGCCCTTGGCGAAGGCGCCGGTGACGTCGCGGACGGATCGGTCCAGGACCTGGTAGTCGCGCCCGGTCACCTGGCGCAGCGCCGCCGGCAAAGTCTCGACCAGCGTCGTCGGTCGCGGATCGACCTCCAGCGCCTTGCGCAGGGCGGCAACCACCTCCTCGTCGAGCAGGTCGCGGGGCAGCGGGCGGCTGACGTAGGCCATCACCGGGTCCTGCGATGGGCCGCGCAGGGTGCGGAACAGCGACTTGAACATCGGGCTCCGGATTGTAGCGCTCGCGACCGCCGTGCCAGCCGGCGAGCCGACTCAGGCGACCCGCGACGCGGCGGGCGCCGCCAGCCGGCGTTGATATACTGGCCGCCCCGTGAGGCATGACTGCATCCGCGCAGCCTGAAACGCATTCTGCCTGCTGCGCGTCACGCCAACAGCCCACCAGAGGAGAGACCCGATCACGGTGCGCGTCAGAAAGGCCGTCCTGCCGGCGGCCGGCTTCGGAACCCGCTTCCTTCCCGCGACCAAGGCGATCCCCAAGGAGATGATGCCGCTGGTCGACCGACCGATCATCCAGTACGCGGTCGAGGAGGCGGTCGCCTCGGGGATCGAGCAGATCATCATCGTCATCGCCTCCGGCCGGAGCGCGATCGAGGACCACTTTGACGCCAACCCGACCCTCGAGCGCTGGCTGGAGGAGCGCGGCGACATCGCCATGCTGCGCGCCGTGCGCCGCATCACGGAGGTCGGGCCCATCGCCTTCGTCCACCAAAAGGAGCAGCTCGGCCTGGGCCACGCGGTGCTGATGGCCCAGGAGCTGGTCGGCGACGAGCCGTTCGCGGTGCTGCTCTCCGACGACGTCATGCTCAATCCGGGCGGCGCGCCGGTCACCCGGCAGCTGATCGAGCAGCACGCCGCCCACCGCGGCAGCGTCGTCGCGGTGCAGCGCGTGCCGCGCCAGGACGTGGTCCGCTACGGCATCCTGCGGCCGGTCCACGAAGAGGGCCGGCTGGTCGAGATCGGCGACCTGGTCGAGAAGCCGTCGGAGGCCGACGCGCCATCGGACCTCGCCGTGCTGGGCCGTTACGTGCTGACGCCGAAGATCTTCGACATCCTGGAGACGACGCAGCGCGGGGCCGGCGGCGAGATCCAGCTGACCGATGCCATCCGCGGCCTGATCGACGAGCAGCCCGTCTTCGGCTACCAGTTCGAGGGCCAGCGCTACGACGCCGGCACGCGGCTGGGCTGGCTCAGCGCCGGCGTGGCGATGGCGCTCGAGTCGGACGACGCCGACGAGTTCCGCACCTACGTGCGCGGGTTGGACCTGCGAGACTGAGGTGCAGATGATCGGGCGACTGATTGGCGGGCGCTACCGGCTCATCGCGCCGCTGGGCGAGGGCGGCATGGCCACGCTGTGGCGCGCCGTCGACGAGCAGCTCGACCGCGAGGTGGCCGTCAAGCTGCTGCGCGAGCAGTTCGGCAGCGACGCCGGATTCGCCGCTCGCTTCAAGCAGGAGGCTCGCTCGGCCGGCTCGCTCTCCCATCCGAACATCGTGCCCGTGTACGACTACGGCACGGACGGGACCGATGGCACCCAGTTCATCGTCATGCAGCTCATCGAGGGCCAGGATCTGTCCACCATCCTGCGCGAGCGCACCGTCCTGAGCACGGAGGACGCCGTGCGGGTCGCCATCGATGTGGCGTCGGCCCTGGAGGCCGCCCACCGGCGCGGCATCGTCCACCGTGACGTGAAGCCGGGCAACATCCTGATCACCGACGACGGCGACGTGAAGGTCACCGACTTCGGGATCGCCCGCGCGGTGAGCGAGGCGTCGATGACGGTCACCGGCACGACCCTCGGCTCGGTCCACTACTTCAGCCCGGAACAGGCCCGGGGCGACGAGGTGACCGGCGCCTCCGACGTCTATGCGCTCGGCATCGTGCTATACGAGATGCTGACTGGCCGGCGCCCGTTCGAGGGCGACTCGGCCGCGGGGGTCGCCCTCAAGCGCCTGAATGAGGACCCGCTACCGCCCACCGCCCACCGCCCGGTGCCGGCCGCCCTGTCTGCCATCGTCATGCGCGCCCTGGAGCGCGAGCCGGCCAGGCGCTATCCGGACGCCGGCTCGTTCGCCGAGGCGCTGCGTGCCTGGCAGCGCGACCCGGCCGCCGGTGCAGCACTGGCGGCTGCCGCGCCGGCTGCCGCGCCCGGCCGCGCCCCGGTCCCCCCGCTTCCGCCCGCCGGGGAGCCGACGGTCTACGTCCCGCCACGCGTCGCTCGCCCTTCCGACCGTGCGCCGATGCCAGCCGGGCCGGCACGCCGGCCACCGGCCCGCTACGAGGA
>JBKOZM010000036.1:0-23125 GCA_046725855.1 Chloroflexota bacterium
CAGCACGACCGCCAGCCGCACGCGGTTCCAGCGCAGCGTCTGCCAGAGCAGGCGGAGGTTCATCGGCGCACCGCCTCCGCCGGCTCATCGTCGGCGTAGTACTCCATGAACGCCTCCTCCAGCCGGGCCGGCTCGATCGTCAGGTCGACCAGCGCGGGCGAGGCGACCGCGCGCACGAACGGCGCCACCTCGCCGAGCAGGGTCGCGCTGATGCGGTCGCCCTCGACCTTCACGTCGGCCAGGCCTGGCACGCCGGTCAGATCCGGGGCGGCCCCGCGCCATCGCAGGTGGATGTGCCGCTTCCTCCGCTGGAGCAGCTCGTCGACGTCCTGCAGCGCCATCAGCCGCCCGGCGCGAATGATCGCCACCCGATCGCAGATCCGCTCGACCTCGGAGAGGATGTGGCTCGAGAAGAAGATCGTGCGCCCCGCTGCGCGCAGGTCCTCCATCAGGCGGTAGAAGGCCTGCTGCATGAGCGGATCCAGGCCCTCGGTCGGCTCGTCCAGGATGGCGAGCTCGGGGTCGTGCTGGAGGGCCTGGATGACGCCGATCTTCTGGCGCATGCCGCGCGAGTAGTCGCGCACCTTCCGGCGCAGGACCGATGCGGGCATCTGCAAGCGGTCGCACAGCTCCTGGCGCCGGACCGGCTCGGCGCGCTGCAGGTCGGACAGGTAGTCGAGCGCCGCCTCACCGCTGAGCGAGTCGTAGAGCGCGATCCCGCCGGGGAGGTAGCCGGTCCGGCTCCGAATCTCGACCGAATCGGAGACGATGTCCAGGCCGAGCACCTGGGCCGATCCGGCGGTTGGGTGCAGGAAGCCAAGCAGCGTCCGGATCATGGTCGACTTGCCGGCCCCATTCGGCCCCAGGAATCCGAAGATCTCGCCGTGCGGCACGTCGAGCGTCAGCTCCTCCAGGGCACGGACAGCGCCGTAATGCTTGGTCAGGCTGTCGGTGCTGATGGCGGGCGGCGACGGGTTCGGCTGCATCGGTTGCAATCTAACCCCTGGCTCAGTCCGCGAGCGCCTCCATCTCGCGGAGCCGTTCGGCAAAGGCCGGATAGGTCGCCTCACGCAGGACGAAGCGGACCACATCGAGGCCCGTGTCGGCGCCGGCCAGGTGGCCGGCCACGACGTCGAGCGCCACCCGTGCGCCTTCCTCGATCGGGTAGCCATAGATGCCGAGGCTGATGGCGGGGAACGCCAGGCTTCGCGCGCCGAGCTCGTCAGCGAGCGCCAGGCACGAACGGTAGGCGTTTCGCAGCAGCTCCTCCTCCTGGCTGTCGCCGCCGCGCCAGACGGGCCCGACCGCGTGGAGCACCCATCGTGCCGGCAGCCGATGGCCGCCCGTGGCGACAGCGGAGCCGGTGGGTGTGCCATCGGGATAGCGGCTGCGCAGCTCGGCCATGAGCTCCGGGCCAGCGGCCTCGTGGATCGCGCCGTCGACGCCGCCACCGCCGCGCAGCGCCGCATTCGCCGCGTTGGCGATCGCGTCGACGTCCTCGACCGTGATGTCGCCGATCACCAACTGCAATCGACGCCCGCCGATGGCGATCGCCGCGCTCATCGGTCCAGCCAGCGCCGCAGCTTGGGGCGCCGCAGCTGGGCCCAGAGCCCGGGGAACGCAGCACGATCCCGTGCCGTGGCGGCGAGCTCCCGCTCCATCAGCCGACCCGCAGCGAAGGCAAGGGCCGCGTTGGCCGGCCGCATGGCGACCGCATCGCGCAGCTCCCGGATCAGGCCCGTCGCATCCTGGTGATCGCCCAGCAGCTGCTGGACATCGGCCAGGCGCTTGGCGAACCTGCCGGCATCCCGTCCGCGGCGCCGCCCGAGCGCTCCGCTGGCCGCTTCCGATGCGTAACGTGCGCGTTTGGCGAGGATCCGGACGCGATGCAGCTGCGCGTCGGTCGGCCGTTGGGGGTCGCGGGCCAGCGTGCGCGCGAGCGGATCACCCTTGCGTGCCAGCTTGCGCCACGCGGCCGTGACGATGGTCGGCACCACGTCCTCCGCCGCACCATCCGCCAGTGGTGCGAGGCGCGGCTCATTTGCAGCCGCAACGATCCGCGCCACGAGGGCCGTATGGTCTGCCGACGTGAGCGAGTCGATCAGGGCCGCTCGAGCGATGTCGCGAAGCTCGCGGAGGCCGCCGGTCAGCGGCCTGAGGCCCGCTTCGAGGTCCGCGCCATGCCCTTCCAGCCGTTCGACGAGCACGTCCAGGTCGCGGACCGCGCCGAGTGATGCGGCCAGCGGGCGCATGGCATCGGATAGCGCGTCGGCCCAGTCGCGCTCCAGCAGCGGGCGTAGCGTGCGCAGATCGCTCCGCAGCCTGCGAATGGCTACCCGCATCTGATGCAGGGCCTCGACGTCCCCGGCACGAACGCCACCCTCGTTGGACAGCAGCCGGCTGACACCATCGGCCAGCGCGGCGCGCACGGTGTGGGCGCCCGTGCGACCGGCGTCGCTTCGGTCGGTCGCGGGGGCGTGCGGGACCAGACGCAGCACGAAGGCCATCGGGCGCGGATCTTAGATCGCGGCAGGCAGGCCGTCGAGAGTCCTAGCGGTACGTAGAGCGGTGCCTGTGCGGCCTGCTACACTTCGATTCCCGAACCGCCCCCGCATAGCGCCGGCGGTTCGCGTGCTGCAACCTGGGAACGCTGCCTCATGAAGATCGCCGTTCCACGCGAGACCGCCGATGGCGAGACGCGCGTGGCGCTCACCCCGCAGGCCGCCGCGCAGCTGCTCGGCGACGGCGTCGAGGTGGTCGTCCAGCGCGGTGCGGGCGACGCCTCGTTCATCCCCGATGCCGAGTACACCGACGCCGGCGCGACGATCGCCAGCGACGTGCCCGCGCTGTACGGACAGGCGGACGTGGTGGTCCGCGTCGGCCGGCCGAGCGACGAGGAGATTGGGATGCTGCGATCGGGTAGCCTCCTGATCGGCACGCTGGGGACGCTTGCCAACCCGAAGCTGGCCGAGGCCCTGGCCAGCGCCGGCGTGACCGCCATCAGCATGGACGCCATCCCGCGCATCAGCCGCGCGCAGTCGATGGACACGCTCTCCTCGCAGGCCACGGTCGGCGGCTACAAGGCGGTCCTGCTCGCGGCCGACCGGCTGCCGAAGTTCATGCCGCTGCTCACCACCGCGGCCGGCACGATTCGCCCGGCCCGGTTCCTCGTCTTCGGGGCAGGCGTGGCCGGGCTGATGGCGATCGGCACCGCCCGGCGGATGGGGGCCATCGTGCAGGCCACCGACGTGCGACCAGTGGTCAAGGAGCAGGTCCAGAGCCTGGGAGCGACGTTCCTGGAGGTCGAGATGACCGACGAGGAGAAGGCCGAGGCCGAGACGGCGGGTGGCTATGCCCGCGAGCCGAGCGAGGACTACAAGCGCCGCCAGGCCGAGCTGATCGCGAGCAAGGTCGGGGAGGCGGACGCCATCATCACCACCGCACTGATCCCTGGCCGGCCGGCGCCCCGCCTGGTGACCGAGGAGATGGTCAAGACCATGAAGCCCGGCTCGGTCATCGTCGACATGGCGGCCGAGATGGGCGGCAACTGCGAGCTGACCGAGCCCGGCAAGGAGGTCGTCAAGCACGGCGTGCGGATCATCGGCTTCACCAACCTGCCGGCCACCATGCCAGGCAGCGCCACCCAGATGTACGCCAAGAACATCCAGACCCTGCTCAAGCACCTGATCAAGGACGGCAAGCTGGACCTGGACTTCACCGATGAGATCACGCGCGGCGCCACGATCACGCACGGCGGCAAGGTCGTGCACGAGGCGACCGCCAAGGCGCTGGGCATCGAGCCGGCCGAACCGGCGCCCGCATCGGTCCAGGAAGGGAAGGCGAGCTAGATGGAGCTGACCGGGTTCGAGCTGGTCGCGGCCCTCTTCATCCTGGTGCTGGCCGCCTTCGTCGGCTACGAGGTGGTCTCCAAGGTGCCGACCATGCTGCACACGCCGCTCATGTCGGGCGCCAACGCGGTGCATGGCGTGATCGTGGTGGGCGCCATGTTCGTGGCAGCCGGGGCCGAGGGGCCACTGCGGATCGCGTTGGCCCTGCTGGCCGTGATCCTGGGCACCATCAACGTGGTCGGCGGCTTCGTGGTGACCGACCGGATGCTCGACATGTTCAAGCGCCGGCCTCAGGGGCAGAGCGCGCAGGGGCAGAGCCCGCAGGGGAAGGGCTGATGCCCGAGCTCAGCGGTCTGGACATCGCCAGCTACCTCGTCTACCTGGTGGGCGCGGTCAGCTTCATCCTGGGCCTCAAGTTCCTGGCCTCGCCCACCACCGCGCGGCGGGGCAACCAGCTGGCGGCGGCCGGCATGGCGCTGGTCGTGGCCTGGGTCTTCGTGACCGACTTCCTGCTGGCCGATGGCGGGCTGCGCCAGGCCTGGATCCTGGCGGTGGGCATTCCGATCGGCGCGCTGGCCGGCGTGGTCGGAGCCCGACGCGTGCCGATGACGGCCATGCCGCAGATGGTGGCCATCTTCAACGGCGCCGGCGGCGGGGCGGCCGCGCTGGTGGCGGTGGCCGAGTTCCTGCGCGACGCCGACGGAGCGACGCTCCTGCCCTTGCCGTTCGTGATCGCCACGCTGCTCGGCGCGGTCATCGGATCCGTGTCGCTGACCGGCTCGATCGTGGCCTTCGGCAAGCTGCAGGGCCTCATCGCGGCGCGCCCGGTCAAGTACCCGGGCAGCCAGATCGTGACCGGCGTCCTGTTGGTGGCCATCATCGGTCTGGGGGTCTACCTGGCGGCCGTCGAGAACAGCGTGCCGCTCTTCCTGCTCTTCTGCGCCATCGCGCTGGTGCTGGGCGTGCAGCTGGTGATGCCCATCGGTGGCGCCGACATGCCGGTCGTCGTCTCGCTGCTGAACAGCTACACCGGCATCGCGGTGGCGGCCACCGGCTTCGTGCTGAACAACTACGCGCTCCTGATCGCCGGCACCCTGGTGGGGGCGTCGGGCGGCATCCTCACCCAGCTCATGTGCCGCGCCATGAACCGATCGCTGTTCAACGTGCTGTTCGCGGGCTTCGGCACCGGTGGCGGCGCGGTGGTGGCCGGGCCGGCCGGCGAGCAGAGCGTGCGCGAGATCAGCGCCGAGGACGCCGCCGTGCTGATGGCCTACGGCAAGAAGGTGATCATCGTGCCCGGCTATGGGATGGCCGTGGCGCAGGCCCAGCAGCCGGTGCACGAGCTGATGGACCTCCTGCTCGACCGGGGCGTGGACGTGGAGTTCGCGATCCACCCGGTGGCGGGGCGCATGCCCGGCCACATGAACGTGCTGCTGGCCGAGGCGAACGTGCCGTACGACCGCCTGAAGGAAATGGACGAGATCAACGACGAGTTCGAGGACGCTTCGGTGGCACTGGTGATCGGCGCCAACGACGTCACCAACCCGGCTGCCAGGACCGATACCGGCTCGCCGATCTACGGCATGCCGATCCTGAACGTCGACGCGGCCGAGAACGTGATCGTCCTCAAGCGCTCCATGGCGGCGGGCTTCGCCGGCATCGACAACCCGCTCTACGCGGAGCCCAAGACCGCGATGCTGTTCGGCGATGCCAAGAAGAGCGTCGAGGACCTGGTGGCCGGGGTGAAGGCTGCCTGACGAGCGCGTGACTTCCGACTGCACCATCTGTCGCGCCGAGGCCGGGGACCCGGATCTCGATCGCGTGGAGGTATGGCGCGACGGCCTGTGGCGGCTCTCGATGGCCAGGCACGGCCCCACCCTCGGCTTCGCCTACCTCGAGCCGATCCGTCATATCCCGCACCTGGAGGACCTCGACGGCGAGGAAGCCGCGACCTTTGGTCCGGCCATCGCCAAGGCCAGCGAAACCCTCAAGCGGGCGTCTGGCGCAGGCCTGGTGTACGCCTACGTCTTCGGCGGCGGCATCCCGCACTTGCACGTCCATCTCGCGCCGAACACCCCTGAGGGCGTGCTGAACACCGCGCTGATCACCGGCGAGATCGAGGAGCGCAAATTGCCGAGTGGGGCAAGCGAGATCATCAGCAAGGACTACCCGGACCTTCCGGAGGCCGATGTTGCCGCGGTCATCGAGCGCGTTCGCGAGCTCATGGCATCGTGACCGATCGCTGGGTCTGCCTGGACGTGGGCGAGACCCTCATCGACGAGACCAGGGTGTGGTCGATCTGGGCCGACATGTGGGAGATCCCGCGGCTGACCTTCTTCGCGGCGCTGGGGGCGGCCATTGCGCGGGGCGGCCAGCCCGGTGACGTGTTCGGCTCGTTCGGCATCAGCGCCGAGGCGTGGCGCGCCCGGATGCCGGAGCTGGAGGACGCTTATGGCGGGTTCCAGGAGGTCGACCTGTACCCCGATGCGCGGCATGCCATCGACCGGCTGCGCGCGGATGGCCACCGCCTAGCGATCCTCGCCAACCAGCCGGCGCGCCGCACTCCCGAGCTGCGGGCGCTCGGGATCGAGGCTCACGTGATCGCCATGAGCGAGGAGCTCCAGATCCACAAGCCCGATCCTGGCTTCTTCAAGCGCTCCCTCGAGCTGCTCGGCTCGCCGCAGCCGGCGACGGTCGCCTACGTTGGCGATCGGGTCGACAACGACGTGCTGCCCACCATCGCGGCCGGAATGCGCGCCGTCTGGCTGCGGCGTGGCCCATGGGGATTCATCCAGGAGCTTCCGCCGGGCACGCCGGCGCTGGTGGTCGATTCGCTCGACGAGCTGGCCGACCGCATCGGGGAGGCCTTCGCCTAGCGGCGCAGGATCACGTCGATCTCGCGCTCGCTGACCCCGAAGCGCGCCAGGGCGTGGCGCAGCAGCTCACGCCCCAACTCGCGCTCGGCGGTGATCACGCGCGCCGCGCCGAGGCGGCGGAGTGCCGCCTCGTCAGCTTCCGAGTGGGCGCGTGCCACCACGTGCAGGCGTGCATTGCGACCGGTGGCGTAGCCGACCGCCTGACGAGCCGCCAGCGCGTCCGGGATCGCCACCACCAGGGTGCTGGCCGAGTCGACCCGGACCGCGTCCAGAACGGACGGCGTCCCGGCGTCGCCGTACACGAGCGGCACCCCATGCCGGGCAGCCTCGCGCACCAGAGGGTAGTCGGAGTCGACAGCGACCCAAGGGATGCCCCGGCCCTCGAGCACGCGGCACACGGCGCGGCCGACCTGCCCGTAGCCCAGCACCACCGCGTGGCGCCGCAGCCGGGCCGCGCGTCGTCGAGCGTCGGCGGCAGGCTCGGAGACCGGCCATCGCCGGTCGAGGACGTCGCCCAGCCGCGCGGCGCCGCTGGCAACGGCGGGCGCCAGCACGATCGACAGCACCACGGCGCCCATCGCCTGGCTGAAGGCCTCCTGGCTGATGGCGCTCAGCTGCAGGCCGACGGCGGCCAGCACGAAGCTGAACTCGCCGCACTGCGCCATGAGCCCGCCGGCACGGAGCGCCGTTCGCGCCCGGTGCCCCGCCACGCTCGCTGCGATCGCGATCGGCAGCCCCTTGCCAAGGAGGATCAGCAGCAGCAGGAACGCGACGATCGGCCATCCGGCCACCACGGCAGTGGGCTGGAGCAGGATGCCGATGGAGACGAAGAAGATGGTGGCGAACAGCTCGCGCAGCGGGATCACCTCGCCCAGGACGCTGGCCGCCAGGTCGGACTCGGCCAGGGCCAGGCCGGCCACGAAGGCGCCCAGCGCCACCGACACGCCCAGCGCCCCCGCCGCCGCGGCGGTGCCGATCGCCACCACCGCCACCGCCACCACGAACAGCTCGCGACTGCCGAGCAGGGCGACGCGCGATAGGGCGGCCGGCAGCACGCGGCCGCCAATGACCAGGACGCCCGCCACGAAGGCCAGCGCGACGCCGATCGACAGGGCGCCGTCAAGGAGTGGCTGCTCGGACGCGCTGGCCACCGCTGACAGGACGACCACCAGCACCACCGTCAGCAAGTCCTGGACGATCGACCAGCCCAGTGCCAGCCGGCCGTGGGGCGTCGTCTCAAGCGCCGACTCGCCGGCCACCTTCACGAGCACCACCGTCGACGAGACGCTCACCACCGCACCCAGGAAGAGGGCGCCGGGCAGCTGGGTGCCGAGGAGCAGGGCCACGCCGGTTCCGAGCGCCGTCGTGAACGCCACCTGCAGCGGGGCGCCCAGCAGGACCAGGCGTCCGGTCTCGGCCAGCTCGTCCAGCCGAAAGCGGAGGCCCAGGCTGAACATCAGCAGAGCGACCCCGATGTCAGCCAGGCCCAGGACCTCCTCGCGGTCGGCGACGAAGCCGGGCGTGAATGGCCCCACCAGCAGGCCGGCAGCGATGTAGCCGATCATCGGCGCCAGGCGCAGCCGGTGGGCGATGGCGCCGAGCACGAGCGCAGCGCCCAGCGCGGCAAGGAGGGTGATCGCCAGGCTCCCGGTCATCGGGGGTCGGCCTCCATCGACCGATCATAGCGATGGAGCTCGGGTATCCTTCGCGGCGGCGCCCCAGCGGCGCCGGGCATCGGAGCTGGCCCGTACCCAGCACCAAGGTGGAGACTGCGCAGTTGCGTGGTCTCCGTGCGTTTGCGCGGGGAGCTACTCGATGAACGGCTCGGCCTCGATCAGTGCGGCGGAGCTCTTCCTGCTGCTGGTCGCCGCCTCGACCGTGGTGGCGATCCTGACCCAGCGCAACGCAATCCTTCCCTACAGCGTTGGGCTGGTGGTGCTGGGGCTGGCCGTCGCGGCGCTGAATCTGCCGGTCCAGATCCAGATCGGGCACGAGCTGCTGCTCTCCGTGCTCCTGCCGGGGCTCGTCTTCGAGGCGGCCTACCGCACCGACCTGCGGCACCTGTGGCCGAGCTCGGCGGCGGTCGCATTCCTGGCCCTTCCCGGCGTGCTGGTCACCGCCGCCGTGGTGGCCCTGGTGGTGGACGCGGTGACCGGCATCGGCTTCGTGCTTGCCTTCCTGGTCGGGACCATGCTGGCCGCCACCGATCCGGCGGCCGTGATCGCGGTCGTCAGCCGGCTGCGCGCCCCACCGCAGCTCATCACCCTGATCGAGGCGGAGAGCCTCTTCAACGACGGCACCGGGATCGTGATCTTCGCCCTGGCCCTGACCGCGGTGGGCGCCGAGGTCCAGCCCGCCGGCATGGTCGCGGACCTGATCACGACCGTGGTCGTCTCGTCGCTGATCGGTGCGCTCGTCGGCTTCGTCGCCTCGCGGGGCGTCATCCGGGTCACCGACCACCTGGTCGAGCTGACCATCTCGCTGGTGGCCGCCTACGGCAGCTACTTCATCGCCGTTCGGCTCGGCCAGTCGGGGCTGATCGCCACGGTGGTGTGCGGCCTGCTGTTTGGCAGTTACGGCCGCCGGGTGGGGATCACCGAGCGCGGGGCGGAAGCGATGGACACCGTCTGGGAGTTCGCCGCCTACCTCCTGACGACCCTCGTCTTCCTGCTCATCGGGCTGTCGATCAACCTGCCACAGCTTGGTGCCGCAGCCCTGCCGATCGTGGCTGCGCTGCTGGCCCTGCTCATCGCGCGTGGTGCGGTCGTGTACCTGATGCTGGGTGGCGGGTCGCGCCTGGTGGCGCGCCTCGGCTGGGTGAGGCCGATGCCCGCCGCCTGGCTGCACCTGATTGCCTGGTCGGGGCTGCGCGGGGCGGTGTCAGTCGCCCTGGCGCTGTCGTTGCCCGCCGACCTGCCGCACCGCGACCTGCTGCAGGGCATCGTCTTCGGCTGCGTCCTGCTCACCCTGGTGATTCAGGGCTCGACCGCCAGCCTCCTCGTCCGACGCCTTGGCCTGATGCAGGCCCCCGCCGTCCATGCGGAGAGATGAGGAGGCCCCTCCGCCGCGGAGGGGCCTCGCTCGCATCGGTCCAACAAAGGCCTATTCGCCGCCTGGCGTCACCTCCACGACCTCCTTCTCGAAGTCGGCGCCCACGGTGTCACCCTCCAGGCCGTCGAGCGCGGCCTGGGCCAGATCGGTCCGGAAGGCCCAGTCGGCCGGGTCCTCCTTGAGGATCTGGAACTCCTTGCTGATGTCGACTGTCTGTTGCCAGAGGTCAGGATCCAGGATCCCGATGCCGTCGGGCGACGGCCAGATGAGCGCGTTGATCTCGTTCATCTGCCACCGCTGGTGCCCCTCGCCCAGGATCGTGCCCTGGTCAAGGACCGTCTGGACGCAGTCCTCCGCGTTGTCGCGGCAGTACATCCAGCCCTTGAACGAGGCGCGCAGGAAGCAGGTGGCGATCTGCTCGTTCGAGACGCCGTTCGTGTCCGACTCCAGCCAGCTCTTGCGGGCGATCACGTGATCCTGGAGCATGGCGGTGCCGTACTCGTTGAAGTCGGTGATGTTCAGGTCGTCCAGCGAGTAGAGCTCGCCGGTGTCCGGGTTCTGGACCTCCAGCAGCTGGGCCAGCTCGTTGTAGATCATCGCCTCGGCGGCGTCGATCTCGCGGTTCAGCAGCAGTTCCATGTTGAAGTCCTGCGTGACCCGGGTCCAGTCAGTGTCCGCCAGGCCCGCCTTGCGAGCCGCGGCCAGGACCTCGTACTCGTTGCCAAAGCCCCAGGCCCCGATCTTCTTGCCGCCCCAGTCCTCAGGGGAGTCGACGCCGGAGTCCTTCCAGGACACCTCCAGGGTTCCGGAGCGCTGGAAGACCTGGGCGATGTTGACCAGGTCGGCCCCCTCCTCGTTGGCCACCAAGACCTTGGGTACCCAGGCCTCGCCGAGCTCAGGGCCGTCCGCCGGTGCCACGACCTGCTGCGGCGGGATGGTGGGACCGCCGTCGAGAATCTCCACCTCCAGGCCGGCGTCCGCGTAGTAGCCGAGCTCGCTGGCGGCGAAGTAGCCGGCGAACTGGGCCTGCGGGGTCCATTGCAGCTGGAAGCTGATGGCCACCGGTCCGGAAAGCGCCTCATCGCCGCAGTCGGCCTCGGCCGGACTCCCGCTGGCCGCCTGGCTCGCGCCCTCGCTCGCGCTGGGGGTGGGCTCGCCGGTGCCACACGCCGCCAGCACCAGCGCCAGGCTGACGAACCAGATTGCGCTACGCCACATAGCTCTCATTCGATCCTCCGTCCTCCACTGTCATCGGTCACGGGCGCGCACCGACGCGTGCCATGGCATCAGCACCCGCTCCAATCCGATGATGATCAGGTAAAAGCCGATGCCGATCGCTGCGGCGATGATGATCGCCGCCCACGCCGTTGAGAAGCGCAGGAATGCCGCGCTCTCGACGATCAGACGGCCGAGCACCTCGTTCGCCCCCCCAAAATACTCGCCCACGATGGCGCCGATCAGGCTGAGGGTGGCGCTCACCTTCAGGGCGGTGAAGAAATAGGGCAGCGCAGCGGGGATGCGCACCTTTCGCAGCACCTCGAGGTCGCTCGCTGCGTACGAGCGCATCAGCTCGAGCGAGGCCGCGTCCGCACTGGTCAGGCCCCGGACGACGTTGATCATGACCGGGAAGAAGACGAGCACGGCCACGATCATCATCTTCGAGACCGGGCTGGTGACCCCGAACCAGTTGTTCATGATCGGCGCGAAGGCCACGATCGGCACGGCGTTGGCGGCGATCGCAAACGGCATGAGCGCCCCGCGCGCCAGGGCGAAGCTGGCCGCCAAGAACGCCACGAGCAGGCCGGCCACCAGGCCGATCGCGAAGCCCCCGACCGCCTCGATCAGCGTGTTGCGTCCGGCGACCACCAGCGTGTCCCAGTTCTCCACCAGGCTGCCGTAGATCTGCGACGGCGGTGGCAGGAGGAAGCGCTCGATGTCCAGGACCCGAACGATGGCCTCCCAGCCGCCGATCACGAGCACGAAGACGATCACCGCGGGTAGGTAATAGCGAGCCTGCGCAAGCAGCCGTCGGTTCATGCCATCGGTTCCTGCGCCGTCTCCGGCGCCTCGAGCGCCGCGAGGGTGTCGCCGGTCCCGCGCTCGCTGCGCAGGGCTTCCCGCACGGCGGTCACCAGCTCGAAGTAGCGCTCACTCTCACGCGTCGCGTCCGTCCGCGGCCGAGGCAGGTCGACCTCGATCACGTGGGTGATGCGTCCCGGGCGCCGGCTCATGACCACCACCCGGCTGGAGAGGAACACCGCCTCCGGGATGGAGTGGGTGACGAACACGATGGTCGTGCCGGTGCGCTCCCAGATCCGCAGCAGCTCGTCGTTCATCCGCTCGCGGGTCATCTCGTCGAGGGCCCCGAACGGCTCGTCCATGAGCAGCAGCTTTGGCTCGAAGGCCAGCGCGCGCGCAATGGCGGCGCGTTGCTGCATGCCGCCTGACAGCTGCCACGGATAGTGGCGCCGGAAGTCGCCCAGCTCCACCAGCTCGATCATCTCCCCCGCGCGGCGCACCCGCTCCGCGCGGGCGGTGCTCATGACCTCCAGGGGCAGCTGCACATTCTGCTCGATGGTGCGCCAGTCGAACAGGACCGGGGCCTGAAAGACCATCCCGTAGTCGCGGTCGCGGCGCGCCCGCATGGCAGGCTTGCCGTTGACCTCGACCGTGCCGGAGCTGGGCCGGATGAGGTCGCCGATGATCCGCAGGAGCGTGCTCTTCCCGCATCCGGATGGGCCGATCAGGCTGACGAACTCGCCCGCCATGATGGCGAGCTCGATCCCTTCCAGCGCGACGGTGCTGCCGCCGGACACGGCGAACTGCTTGCCGACCGAGCTGAGCCGGACGATCGGCGGCCCGCCGCTCACAGGTCGCTCGGCGCGCTGCGGCCACGCAGCACCAGGGTCTCGGCCACGCGGACCACCAGGAAGAAGGCGATGCCCAGCACGGCGCAGGCGAAGACCGTCGCCCACAGCTTTTCCGGGCCGGAGATGTACTGCTCGTTGAACTGCAGGATGGCGCGGCCCAGGCCGCCGCGGATGCCGGTCGGCTCCTCGCCCACGATCGCGCCCACCACCGCGGCGGTCGCGCTGATCTTGAACGCGGTGAACAGGTACGGCAGCGCGGCCGGGAAGCGGACCTTCCACAGCACCTGCCACCAGCCGGTGGCATAGGAGCGCATGAGCTCGAGCGCGCGAGGGTCGGGCGAGGCCAGGCCGCGGATGGCGGCGATGGTGACCGGGAAGAAGGTCAGGTACGCACTGACCAGGACCACGCTGCCCCAGTCACGGCCGACCCACAGCACGATCATCGGCGCTAGCGCCACGATCGGGACGGTCTGGCTGGCGATGACGTATGGCACCAGCGCACGCTCGAGCAGCGGCGAGTGCACGAAGGCGATTGCCAGCACCAGGCCGAAGACCGCGCCCACCGCGAAGCCCAGCACCGCGCTGCGGCCGGTGAAGATCGAGGCGTCGATCAGGACCGCGCCCAGGACGAAGTCACTGTTGCGCGTGGCCGGACGGAAGAAGGCGCCGACGATCTCCCAGACGTGCGGCAGGTTCTGGTCGTTTAGCTGCTTGATGCTGAGCCACGGGTCGTGCGGCGGTTGGATGGGGTTCCCCAGGAACTCGCGCCACGTGTCACCGGCCACCCATTTCGCGGCCTCCCAGGCGACGATCAGCAACAGCATCACCGCCACGAACGCGCCGGCGCTGCGCAGCATGCCGCCCAGGGCGCGCACCGAATCGGTCGGCGCGCGGCGGCCGAGTGTGGCGCTCGCGGCGGTCACGCCCGGCTTCCCGGATCGCTACGGACGCCGCTCAGGCGACGACCGCATCGGTCACCTCGAGGGCGCCGTCGATGATCGCGAAAGCCTCCCGCAGCTGCTCCTCGGTGATGCACAGCGGCGGGTTGGTGAAGAAGCCATCCCAGTGCTGCATGGTGTAGAGCCCATCGGCCTTGAGCCTGGCGTCCAGGGCCGCCATCTCGGGCGACGAGCTGTTGAAGCCGGCCATCGGCTCCCCCGTCGTCCGATCGCGGATGAGCTCCACGATCCCGAACAGGCCGATGTTGCGCACGGCGCCCACGCTGGGGTGCCGCTCCTTCAGCTCGGCCAGCAGCGAGGCCATGACCGGGCCGAGACGGGCCGCGTTGCCAACCAGGTCGTCGTCGCGCAGCACGTTGACCGCGGCGATGGCGGCGGCGCAGCTGATCGGGTGCGACGAGTAGGTGAGCCCGCCGTAGTACACGCGCTCGGCGAAGTGGGCGGCGATGCGATCGGACATGGCCACCGCGCCCAGCGGCAGGTAGCTGCTGGTCAGGCCCTTGGCCATGGTCAGCAGGTCCGGCACCACGCCCCAGTGGTCGACCGCGAACCAGCGCCCGGTCCGGCCGAAGCCGGCCATCACCTCGTCGGCGATGAGCAGGATGCCGTGTTTCGTGCACAGCTCGCGCACGCCCTGCAGGTAGCCTTCCGGCGGGATCAGGATGCCGTTGGTGCCGACAACCGTCTCCAGGATGAACGCCGCGATCGTCTGCGGCCCCTCGTACTGGATCACCTCCTCCAGGTAGGCGAGGTGCTCGTCGACCGGGTCGGGCTCGGGGCTTCCATAGCGCTGCGGGTCCAGCACCCGGATGAAGCCGGGCACCGCCGGCTCGCTCGCCCAGCGGCGCGGGTCGCCGGTGGCGCTGATGGCGCCCGCCGTGGCGCCGTGGTACGACCGATAGCGCGCGATCACCTTCTGGCGGCCGGTGACGATGCGGGCCATGCGCAGCGCGTTCTCGTTCGCCTCGGCCCCGCCCAGGGTGAAGAAGAAGGTGTTCAGGTCGCCGGGGGTCAGCTCGGCCAGCAGCTGCCCCAGCCGTCCGCGGGGCTCGGTCGCGAACTGGGGCGCCGCGAATGCGAGCTTGTGGGCCTGCTCGGCGATGGCGTCGGCCACGCGTCGGTCGCCATGACCGATGTTGACGCTCATCAGCTGCGAGTTGAAGTCGATGTAGCGCTTGCCGTCGGGGTCCCAGAAGTAGATCCCCTCGGCCCGGTCGATGACGATCGGGTTGATCTTGGCCTGGGCGGACCAGGAGAAGAAGGTGTACTCGCGGTTGAGGCGCAGGATCTCGTCGGCGGTGAGCCGATCGGAGGTGACGGTCATCGGAACCTCTGGGGGAGCGGGGTGGAATCGGTCCTCGAAATGCCGATTAGACCACAGGCCGCAACCGTCCCGACCCCTTGCACCCGATGCCGATACTTGGTTCACCATGCCGGCCCGTCGCGTGCTGCTGCCGCTCGCCATGGTGCTTCTGGGCACCGCCCTCCCGGCCGTCGTCGCGCGGGCCGCGGGGGGCGCCACCGCCGAGGAGCTGGTGGCGAAGGCGCAGGCGTCCTACGAGATGCAGTGCGGCACCTTCAATGTTTCGTGGAGCTGCGGCAACTGGCCCTGGTCGGTGGGATTCGAGCCGTTGCGGGGCGAGGTCACCCACCTCATCGTGCAGTCGGACGAAGACGAGACCGATGGGATGGACCCGGCGGCGCAGGCCATGATGCTCGACTTCGTCGATGCCGTCTGCCTCGACCCGAGCGGAGACTCCGCGTTCGTGACCAGGGTCGCGAGCCTGGTGGCACCGGGCGAGGTCGCGCCGTCCGACGTCGCGTTCTGTCACCTGACCGGCGGCTACCGCACCGGATGCGAGTTCGGCTGCTACTGGGTGGATGCCATGGTGCAGGAGCCGCCTCCCACCCCGACGCCCACTCCCTTTACGACCCTGAGTCCGACACCGACGACCGCCCCGACCGCTACCGTGCCACCGGGCGTGACGCCCACGCCGACCGCGTCCGCGACGCAGTCCCCCGGCTTGCCGACCGCCAGCTCCTCCTCCGCGTCAGGCGCGCCGTCCTCGTCGGCGCAGGCGACCGGCGGGGGGACGGCATCAGTCGGCGAGAGCGCCGGCCCCACGCCGACGCAGGAACAGGAGGTCGCCGCCGGCAATCCGACCCCCAGCCCATCCGCCAATTCGGCGGGGAGCGCACCCGTTCAGCCCGGTGCGGGGCGCTTTGCACGCTCGGTTCCGTCATTGGGGCAGGTGAGCATTGACCCGGCGGCGCTGGGCGGCAGCGCCCTGCTGGCCATACTCCTGGTCCTCTTCGTCGCCTTCCCCGGCGAGCTATTCAACGACACCGTAGAGAGCAACTTCGACGAGATCTCGAGCTGGTTCCGCCATGGCCCTCTCGGCGCGATCGGGCGTGCCGTCTCGGCGCTGCCGCGCGGACCATTCGCGATCGTGCTGTTCGTGGCAGCGGCCGCCTTTCTCAACGCCCTGCTGGATCCCGGCCTGGGGTTCGACCTCCAGTCGCTGGCCACGTATCTCGGCTTCCTGGTGGCGCTGGTCGTGACGCTCGTCGCCTTCGACGGTCCGCCACTGCTCGTGCATCGCCGCCGCACCGGGGAGCTCGGCAGCATGCGCGTCCTGCTGTGGACGCTCCCGATCGTCGTGTTCCTGGTCGTCGTGTCGCGGGTGGCAGAGTTGCAGCCGGGGTACCTCTACGGGATCGTGCTCGGCATCGTCTTCGTGCGCGAGGACGCCCCACGCGATGAAGGTCGTGAGCAGGCGGCTGGCGCGGCGTGGACCCTGGCGGTGGCGGCGGCCGCCTGGCTGCTCCTGAGCTGGCTGCGATCGACGTCGACGTCGCCGGCGGCGGGTGACTTCGTCGGCATCGCCGCTCAGACGGCCCTCGCCGCCGTCATGGTCGCCGGCATCGAGGCGGTGGCGCTCGGCCTGCTTCCGTTCCGCTTCCTGCCAGGTGCCGCCATCTATCGCTGGAGCCGGCTCGGCTGGGCGGCGCTGTTCGGCATCGGCATCTTCGCGTTCGTCCATGTGCTCATCGGTCCAAACCTTGGCTATGTCTCCGAGCTGTCGGTGGCCGGGCTGGCTGCGGCCGCAGCAGCATTCGTCGCCTTCGGCATCGTCTCGCTTGGGGTGTGGGGCTACTTCCGCTTCCGGCCGGTGCGCGCGGCCGCGGGCTGAGGTCAGGCGCGGGCTGAGGTTTAGGCGCGGGCGCAGCGCAGGATGGCATGCACCGATCGGTCGGCGTCCACCTCGCTCGTCGACCAGTTGCTGACGCTGATGCGCATGGCCGCCATGCCGTGCCAGGTCGTGCCTGACAGCCACAGCGTGCCGTCGGCCTGCACGCGGCGAATCACCTCGCGCGTGAAGGCGTCAGCGTCGCCCCCGGCGGATGGTGTGAAGCGCACCAGCACCTGGTTCAGGACGACGTCGTTGAGCACCTGCACGCCGTCCGCCGCGTCCAGCTGCTCGGCCATGCGCCGGGCGAGCCCGCAGCAGCGCTCCACCAGCCGTCGCACGCCCTCGCGCCCTAGCGTGCGCAGCGCGGCGTAGACCGTAAAGCCTCGTGCCCGACGCGAGAACTCCGGCACCCACGAGACCTCGTCGCGCTCCTGGCCGTACTCGAGGTAGGCGGCGTGCGGCGGCGCCATGGCGCGCTGGTGCGCCTCCGGGTCCGCCACGAAGGCGAGTCCCGAGTCGTACGGCACGTTCAGCCACTTGTGGGCATCGGTGGCCCACGAGTCGGCCAGGCCAATCCCCTCGACCAGCGGTCGCAGCTCAGGGCTGGCGGCCGCCCACATCCCGAAGGCGCCGTCGACGTGGGCCCACGCGTCCTCGCGTTGACGGGTGAGGGCCACGGCCTCCGCAATCGGGTCGAAGGAGCCGGAGTTCACGTTGCCGGCCTGCAGGCAGACGATCAGGGGTCGCCCGGCCGGAACCTCGTCCAGGACCGCCGCCAGGCGGTCGGCGCGCATCCGCCCCTGATCATCGGCCTCGACCACGCGCACGCGATCGCGCCCCAGGCCCAGGTACTGCAGGGCGGTGTGGAGGGTCGAATGGCTCTCCGCGCTGACCACCACCTCGATCTCCGGCGCGCCAAAGAGGCCGCGCCCGGTGACGTCCCAGCCGGCCCGCTCCAGCGTCGCCTGCCGCGCCGCCGCCAGGCAGGTGAAATGCGCCATCTGGCAGCCGGTGACCAGGCCGTAGCCGCTACCGGCCGGCAGCCCGAACAGGTCGATCAGCCACGCGCCGACCGCCTCCTCCACGACCGATGCCGCCGGTCCCGCCACATACAGCCCGGCATTTTGATCCCAGGCCGAGGTCAGCCAGTCCGCCGCCACCGCCGCCGGCAGCGCGCCGCCGATGACGAAGCCGAAATAGCGCGGCCCGGCCATGGCCACGGCCGCGCGTCCGCCCACCTCGGCCAGCTCCTCGATCACAGCGCCAGGGTCCTCCCCGGCCTCGGGGAGGGGCTTGACCAGCTGGCGGCGCAGGGCGGCCACGTCGCGCTCTCCGGCGACCGGTCGATCCGGAAGTGACTCCAGGTAGTCGACGGCCAGGTCGGCGGTGCGCCGCAGCAGCGCGGCGGCCTCCTCAGTCATTCGTGCTGAGGCGGAGCGGTGCGAGCGTGCCGAGCGACTCGGCGATGACCACCGCGTCGTCACCTTGCTCCAGGCGGAAGTCGGTTGACAGGTTGACCGAGGCTCGACCCTTCCGGCTGATCGCCATCAGCGTGGCGTGGTGGTCGGAGCGGAGGCGAGCCGACAGATCGTCGACGGTCAGGCCGCAGTAGTCGTCGGGCAGCGCCACCCGGTACAGCTCGGAGCCCTCGCCACCGGAGACGATGTCGGTCACCATCTCGGACAGGCCCGGGTAGAGCGCGGACCGTGCCAGCAGGCGGGAGGCCAGGCGCGAGGTGACCAGCAACTCGTCCGCCTTGGCCCGTCGGAAGTGGTCGACGTGGGCCGGGTTGTTGACCTCGACCACCGTCCGCACCTTGGGCGCGACCGACTCGATCGCCATGACGCACAGGATCGAGCGCATGTCGGCCTCGTTGGTGGGCGCCGACGGGCAGACGATGGCGCTCGACGCCTCCGGCACGCCCGCGCGCCGCAGGTCGATCTCGCTGGTTACGTCGCCGCGGACGAAATAGACGCCCTCGCCGGCTGGGTTGCGCTCGCTCTCATGCAGGAGCACGACCTTGGAGTCGTACTCGTCGCTGCGCAGCTCGTCGATCAGGTCGCGCGCGGTCGGGTTCCAGCCGCACACGACGATGTGGTCACGGAACCCGGCCGCTCCCATGCCCTGGCCCTCCTTCAACAGAAAATCGATGACGAACCCAACCACCGCGCCGGTCATGGCGGCCACCAGAGCCACGCCGAAGAACGCGAGCAGCCAGCCGACGATCCAGCCGCCGGGCGAGGTGACGTAGCTCGAGTCGCCTGAGCCGATGACGGTGGTGATCGCCCAGTGCAGCGTGCTTCCCAGGCCGGCGACGTTGAGCTTGTTCTCGAACAGCGCCACCGCCAGGGTGGCCACCGCCACGAAGACCAGCACCGCGCCCAGCAGCTGCCTGAAGAAGTGGCGGTCCAACTGGCCGCCGACGCGCCGGGCGTGGAAGACGATCCGCGTCAGCAGCGGAAGCTTGAGGATGGCGGGGACATGGGGTCGCAACATCTGCTGGTCCTAACCGCCGGCCAGCTGAGCGGACAGCTGGCCCTCGACCAGCGGCTCGCCGACGCGCGCCGCCAGCCGCTCGGCGATCGACCACCAGTCGAAGTCGGCCGTCACCTCGGAGGCGCGGACGTTGATGAGCCGATCCGCAGGCACGTATTCAGGCAGGATCCGGTCCAGGATCCGCTCGATCTCTTCGCGGAACGCGTCGTTCGTGCTGCGCACGCCGTCCGCCAGCAGCGCCACGTCGGGCAGCAGCCTCACGAACAGGTCGTAGGTCGTGGCCCAGCGACGAATGAGCGGCTCCACGGCGAACGGGTCGTCACCTCGGGTCACGCGCAGAAAATAGGCGAAGTTGTCGACCACGGACCGATCGGTGACGAGCACCTCCGCCCGGTTTCGAAGCTCCAGCTCCTGCTGGATCTGGGCCATCAGCACCCACAGCTGCGCCTCGGGAGTGGCTCCCTCATTCAGGCCGAGGGGATTGAAGCGGACCACCTCGCGACCCACCTCGACGCTGCGTCCGGCGCGCCCGATCGTGCTCGCGAAGGCGTGCACCGCATTCGACTTGCGGACCGAGTGCGACCCGATGAAGGCGATCTTGGCGGAGTGTGTCCAGGGCATCGCTGAAAGCAGCCTAACCGAGCGTCGGGTGCAAGCTCATCGTGCCGATCCACGGCGGAAGGCGACGAATCCGACGATGACGAGCACCAGGGCGGTGGCCGTGACCACCGCGACAGCTGGCGGGACGCCGCTGGCCGTCCCACTCTCACGCCCGGGAGCCGGCGAGGGCGCGTCGGCCGGCCGGTAGCCGGCGTAGCTCTCGTCCCATGGGAACGGAAAGACGTCGCAGCTCTTTCCTGTGTGCAGCCGGCCGTCCGCCGATTGTGCCAGCACGAGGTAGCGAGACGGCGGCGTGCCCGCCGGCGGCAGCTCCAGCCGTTGCAGCGAATTCGTCGTGTCGACGGCGATCACGCCACCCACGCGCGGCCCGGTGCCACGCCACAGCTCCTGGACCTGGAAGGTCGCGTGCGTGCCGTCGAAGCTGACGTCAGTCAGCAAGCCAACGAACACGACGTCCGCCTTGGCCACCGACTCCGCGGTGACGCCGCATGCCGCCATCGTGGTCGCGGCCAGCCATGGGGCCAAGGCCAGAGCGGCCGTGGCCAGACCTGCGCGAAGCAGCCTGTTGAGCACCCATTCCTCCGTCTGGCGCCGCGGGCTGCAAGCCTAGCGCAGGGCGGGGGAGCGTCGTAGGCTTGCGGGCATGACGGAGCCGGCATCTCCCTGGCCACCGCCCGCCCAGCCGGCGGGCGCGTGGGCGCCGCCCATCCGGCCGCCCCGACGTCCGCTGCCAGGATCGCTCCTGGCGGCAGGCGTGCTCCTGCTCATCGGGGCCGGAATGGCCGGGCTCACCGGCGGACTGATGTTCCTGACCGGCGCCATGTTCGGCCAGCTGCCGACCAACATCGATCCCGGCAACCTGACCGAGGAAGAGTTCCGTGCCAGCATGGACCTGGCCCGCGGCTTGATCCTCGGCCTGGGTGTCGGGGCGCTGCTCGTGGCGCTGGCCCACCTCCTGGCCGGGATTGGCGTCCTTCGGCGACGCGGCTGGGGACGCATCCTGGGACTGGTGGTGGCCATTCTGGGCATCCTGTTCCTGGGACTCGGGTTGCTGGGCTCCCTCGTGGCGATCAGCCAGCCCCTCAGCGACGCGTCGATCCAGGCCCGCGGCATGACCGCCGAGCAGGCCCGCAGCATGGTCGGCATCACCTTGGCCATCATGGCGGGCCTGATGGCCATCGGGCTGGCCACCTATGTCTTCATCGTGGTCGTGCTGGCCACCCGCGGCTCGGCGTTCGACGAGGGACCAGACGCCTCGCCTGACGGCGGACGCGGTGGCGATTAGCCTCCATGGCGGGAGGGTCACATGGCACAGCCTGTCGAGCTCATCCTGTTTCGGCACCTTGCCAGCAGGCTGACCATTCCCACATTCCTTGTCGATGCGGATGGCGCGTTGGTCTTCTACAACGAGGCTGCCGAGGCGATCCTGGGACGGCGATTCGACGAGGCAGGCGAGATGGCCTTCGCGGATTGGACATCGGTCTTTGCCGTCCGGGATGAACGCGACGAGTTGGTCGACGTGGACGAGATTCCGCTGGTTCGCGCCCTCCGCGCGCGGCGCCCGGTGCATGTCCGGGTCGCCATCACCGGCCTCGACGGGTCACCGCGAAACCTGGAGGTGAGCGCCTTTCCGCTCGAGGGCGAGGGCCAGCTGCTGCTGGGGGCGGTCGCTCTCTTCTGGGAGTCGCCGATCGACGGCGACTGACCGATGCAGATCCGCCTGTGGGGTACGCGCGGCTCGGTCGCCAGCCCCGGGCCTCAGACCGTGCGCTATGGCGGCAACACGGCCTGCGTCGAGGTGCGTGCCGGAAACGCGCTGCTTGTCCTGGACGCGGGGACGGGGATTCGACCATTGGGCGCCAGCCTGCGGGGCCACCGCGGACGGATCGATCTGCTGTTGACGCATCTGCACCTTGATCACCTTCAGGGCATCGGCTTCTTCGAACCTGTCTTCCGGCAGGAGATCGAGCTCCACATCTGGGGGCCGCCCTCGACGACCGCGGACCTTCGGCAGCGACTGTCGCGCTACCTGTCGCCGCCACTCTTTCCGGTCCGGCTGCGCGACCTCGGACCGCACGTGCTTCTCCACGACGTCCCGCATGAGCCATTCCGGATCGCTGATGCGATCGTCCATGGCCGGGCCGTCATCCATCCCGACCCGACCGTCGGCTATCGGATCGCCGACGCCTCGGGGACGCTGGCCTATCTGCCGGATCACGAGCCGGCGCTCGGAGCGCCGCGGTTCCCGCTTGCTCCGGAATGGACCTCAGGCCACGTCCTGGCGGAAGGTGCCAACGTTCTCATCCACGATGCCCAGTACACGGCGGAGGAGTATCCCGCCAGGGTCGGGTGGGGACACAGCTCGATCGAACACACGTGGGCATTTGCCCTCCAGGCCGGCGCCGGCCGGCTGATCACCTTCCACCACGACCCAAGCCACAGCGATGCGCAGCTGGACGCGATGGTGGCTGCTCTGCAGGGGCGCCCTGGCCCAGCGGTGATCGGGGGAATCGAGGGACTGGAGATGACGCTCTAATCCGGCCATTGCTGCGAGGCTCTGTCCTCTCTCCGCCAAATTCACGCCCAGTGACCGCGATGCGATCGATTGATGCCAGATTCACATGGGATGACCGCCTGACCGCATTCAGGCGCCAGATTCACGCCGAGCGACCACGTGGCATGAATCGGCCGTCCTTGGCCCGCCTGGTGGTCACTGGATGTGAATCTGGCAAGGACCGGCACGACCACGTGACCATGCTCACCCGTCGGATCTTCGTGGGTCCAGGTGTAGTATCGGGCCCTTCCCCAACCTCACATCGCGCTCGAGTTCCAGGAGGCTGACGCGTCCATGCCGCGAACCATCCGAGGCGCCCTGCTCCAGGCGGAGTGGACCGGCGACAAGGAGTCGATGATCGAGAAGCACGAGAAGTACGCCCGCGAGGCTGCCAAGCAGGGCGCGCAGGTGATGTGCTTCCAGGAGCTCTTCTACGGCCCCTACTTCTGCCAGGTCCAGGACCCGCAGTACTTCAGCTATACCGAGCACATCCCCGATGGGCCGACCACCAAGCGCATGCAGGAGCTGGCCCGCGAGACCGGCATGGTGCTGGTGGTGCCGATGTACGAGGAGGATGAGCACACCACCGGCATCTACTACAACACCGCCGCCGTGATCGATGCCGACGGCACCTACCTGGGCAAGTACCGCAAGAC
>JBKOZM010000037.1:0-4088 GCA_046725855.1 Chloroflexota bacterium
CGAATCGGCACATAGATCTCCAGAAACCTGCTGGGCAGCAGATTGCTGGCATGCTCCGATTCAGTGCCGAATTCGCCGACGGGCTCGCCGGCAAACGCCTCGGCCAGCTCGTGGCTGATGTCCAGGCGCCGGCCCTGCAAGGTCGGCTCGGTGGAATAGATGACGCGCCCGTCCCGGGTCCACACGTTGATCCGGCGCATGTCGCCGGACGCGACGAGTCGCTCGAGCTGTGCCTGGACCTCGGGATCCGGCTCGGCGGTCAGCGCCAGGCTCGACTCACTCACGATCGGATCGATGTATCCGCGCACGATCGCCTCGGCGTTGCCCAGCTCGGAGTCGGTGGCCGTGCGGCGCAGGTGATCGGCAACGCTGACCGCGATGGCAACCGCCAGGCCAACCACCAGGAAGGCGCTGGTGGTGAGCACGGCCAGGCGCAGGCTCGGTCGCCAGCGCGTGGCGCCGCGCAGGCGCGTGGCGAGGCGGTCAGCGAACGATGGCGATGGCACCCGCGGCAACTCCTTCGCACGCAGGGTCGCGCAGCACGTGCTGGAGCACCAGCCACCGGTGGTACTGCCCCGACCGGCCCGGTACCAAGGTCCCGCTGCCGTTCGCGGCCGAGGCGGCGCAGCATCAGCAGCCATGCGGACCCTTGCACTCATCCTGGTCGCCGCCGTCGCGGTGGCCTGCTCCCCGGCCACGGCGCGGAGCGTGACGTTCCAGTTCCGGACGCTCAACGACTCGGGCGTGACCGGCAGCGTGACGATGACCGCGATTGGCGAGAACCACACCCTGGTGGAGATCAAGGTCGACCCGGCCGGGCATCCCAGCATGCCGGCCCACATTCACCCCGGGTCGTGTGACGACCTCGTCCCGCAGCCGAAATACCCGCTCGAGAACGTGGTGGATGGCACGTCGGTGACGGAGGTGCCGGCCTCATTGGACGAGCTGTTGCGTGGCGGCCAGGCGCTCAACATCCACCGCTCGAACGAGGAGATGCGGATCTACACCGCCTGCGTCGACCTCCGCTAGACCTCGGGGCGCCCTGCTCTTCGGGCCGCTGCCAGATTCACATGGGGTACCACGAAACGACTCGTGCCGCGTCGAACGCTGCCACGCGGTCACCTGGTGTGAATCTGGCAAGCCTCACGCTGACGGCCGACGGCCAAACGGATATCGCCGGGTTGTAGCATGCGCCGATGAAGGGTCGCCGATGACCACGCGGACGCTCCCGCCCGGCACGATCGAGGCGCCGGTCATCGTCCCGCCCGGGACTCCAACGCCAGGCCGTGCCAGGGTCCGTGCCCCGCTCCGGCGGGAGGGACCCGAAAAGCTGACCGGGCTGGCCAAATTCGCGGACGACCTAGTCTTGCCCGGTGCCTGGTACGGCACCACCATCCGATCGACCGAGCCGCATGCGCGGCTCCTGGCGATCGAGCTGGACGATGCCTTCGACTGGAGCCGGGTCGTGGTCGTCACCGCCGAGGACATCCCCGGCGAGAACATCGTCAGCCTGATCGACGACGACCAGCCGGTGCTGGTGCCGGTCGGCGGTGAGATCCGCCACCAGGCGGAGCCGGTAGCCCTCCTCGCGGCGGCCGACCGCAGCACCCTGCGCGAAGCGCGCCGCCACGTCTCGCTGCGGACCGAGCGGATGCAACCGGTCTTCGACCCCCTCCTGTCCGACCACGAGTTCGCCCACTACGTCGTGGAGCGCGGCGACGCGGCGGCGGCCATGCGGGGTGCCGAGCTGGTGGTCGAGGGCACGTACCGGGTCGGCCACCAGGAGCAGCTCTACATCGAGAACCAGGCGATGATCGCTGTACCACGCGAGGACGGCGGAGTCACGGTCCACGGCTCCTGCCAGTGCCCGTACTACATCCACAAGGCGATGAAGCGGGCGCTTGCCCTCTCCGGCGAGCTGGCGGTCGTGGTCCAGGCAGAGACCGGCGGCGGCTTCGGCGGCAAGGAGGAGTACCCCTCCATGATCGCCCTGCACGCCGCATTGCTGGCGCTCAAGTGCCACAAGCCGGTGCGGATGATCTACGACCGCCACGAGGACATCAGCGCCACCACCAAGCGCCACCCGGCGGTGGTGCGCTACCGCACCGGGGTGTCGCGCGGCGGCGAGCTCCTGGCCCAGGAGATCGAGGTGATCATGGACGGCGGCGCGTACTGCACCCTGACGCCGGTCGTCCTGAGCCGCGGCACGTTGCACGCGGGCGGACCGTATCGGTGCGAGAACGTGCGCATCGTCGGGCGGGCCATGGCCACCAATACCCCGCCGAACGGCGCCTTTCGGGGCTTTGGTGCGCCACAGACTGAGTTCGCCGCCGAGATGCAGGTCAACCGCATCGCCGACGCGCTCGACACCTCCCCGCTCGAGCTGCGGCGGCAGTGGGTCTATCGCGAGGGCGAAGAGACGCCCACGGGCCAAGTCCTGCGCGAGAGCGTTGGTGGCCTCGAGGTGCTCGCAGCGGCGGCCGAGGCATCGGGCTTCGAACGGGTGCGCCAACGAACGAAGGACGCACGTGAGTCAAGGACCGATGGCGCCCGCCTCGCCTCCGGCATCGGCCTGGCGCTGGCCTGGCATGGCGCCGGCTTCACCGGCAGCGGCGAGGTCAAGCTGGCCTCGGTGGCGTCCCTCGAGCTGACCGACGCGCACCGGATCCGCATCCTGACCGCCTCGACCGAGATGGGCCAGGGCACGAAGACGATCTTCCCGCAGCTGGTGGCCGATGCGCTGGGCGTCGAGTACGACGAGGTCGAGATCGCGCCGCAGGACACCTCGATCGTGCCGGACAGCGGCCCAACGGTGGCGTCGCGAACGGCGATGGTGGTCGGCGGCCTCCTGATCCGCGCCGCCGAGCGCCTGCGCTCCGAGGTCGAGGCGGAGACCGGCCGCTCATTCGCGGCAAGCTACCGCGAGGCACGGCCTCGACGCGTCGACGAGCGGTTCACGCCCTATCCCGGCGTGCAGTTCGACGACGCGACCTACACCGGCGACGCCTATCCCGCCTTCGGCTGGGCCTGTGCCGTGGCGCGCGTGGACGTGGACCTGGACACCGGCGAGGTGGCCGTGCACGAGGTGGTCTCGGCGGACGACATCGGCCATGTGATCCACCCCATCCTGGCCGAGGGGCAGGTGGAGGGCGGCACGCTCCAAGCGGTTGGCTATGCGACGATCGAGGAGATCAAGCTGGTCGACGGCCGGTACCAGAACGACCGGCTGGCAACCTACCTCATCCCGACCTCGCTCGACGCGCCGCGCATCCGCTCGATCCTGGTCGAGAAGCCGTTCTCCGGTGCCCCGCACGGCGCCAAGGGCGTGGGCGAGCTGCCGATGGACGTCGGCGCGCCGGCGGTGGTGGCGGCCATCCACGACGCCACCGGGGTCTGGATCCACGACTTGCCGGCCACCCCGGAACGCATCCTGGCGGCCATGACCGGCGGCGATTCGCCTCAGCCGCCGGGCGTCTCCCTGGAGGCACCCGCGCCGAAGCAGCCGCGGATCGAGGACCTGCCCGCCGGCGGCGACCCGATGCCGTTCCGCGCGCCGACCGACCCGCACGAAGAGCGCCAGCACGACGAGCGGGAGCGCTGAGCCGTGGGCTATCGGTTCTTCGTTAACGGCGACCCGGTCGAAGTCGAGGTGCCCGGCATGCGCCGTCTGCTCGACGTCCTGCGCGAGGACCTGGGCCTGACGGGCACGAAGGAGGGATGCGGCGAGGGCGAGTGCGGCGCCTGCTCGGTCCTGCTGGACGGCGCGGTGGTCGACAGCTGCCTGGTCCCGGTCTGCCAGGTCAGCGGGACCAGCATCCGTACGGTCGAGGGCATGGCTGATGGCGAGCGCCTGAACGACCTGCAGGCGGCGTTCCTCGAGGCCGGCGGCGCGCAGTGCGGCATCTGCACGCCCGGCATGCTGATGGCGGCCGAGGCGTACCTGGCCGCCGGTGGCACCCGGGACGAGGAGGCGATCCGCGAGGCGATCGCCGGCAACCTGTGCCGCTGCACCGGCTACACGAAGATCATCGACGCCATCGCACTGGCCGCCGAACGACTGCGCGCCGCGGATCCGCACTGACCATCGC
>JBKOZM010000038.1:0-2913 GCA_046725855.1 Chloroflexota bacterium
CAGGAAGCCAACGTCCTTGCTGAAGTGCAGCACGTACAGCGTGACCGCGTAATAGGCGTAGTTCGGGATGTAGAAGATCAGGAAGTACATGAACAGGAAGAGCGGGACGCCCTTCAGCAGCGCCAACAGCCACGTCTCGTAGCCGTACAGCAGCCAGTTCATGAAGTCCTCGACGTCCCGCAGGCCGCCGACCAGCAGGCCACGGCGCGGGGGGCTGAGGTAGCCGCTCGTCATGGGTGCTGACCTACTGCTTCTGCGTCAGGAGGAAGGTGATCAGCGCCTGCAGCGCGTCGTCGCTGATCTTGCCTTCAGGGTGCGCCGGCATGCCGGTTGGCGTGCCGTCGTTGTAGTTGACGGCGGAGTCACGGATCCACAGCTCGAGCATGTTGCGCGGGTCGGCGTTGTAGTCGGCGACCAGCTTGTCGAGCTGGCTGATCGGGGTCGGCAGCCCGTCGGTGATCGGCTCATTGCCGATGTTCTTCAGGCTCGGCGCGATGTCGGTGCCGCCCAGATCGGCGCCGTGGCAGCCGCCGCAGCCGGCGGAGGAGAACACCTGGGCGCCCGACTCGGGCGTGTTCGAGACCGGCGCCTGCGACTCAGCGGCGGCGGCGTTGGTCCAGCTGGTCACCAGCGCCGTCAGCGCGGCGATCTGCTCCACCGTCAGGGGGCCGCCAACCTCGGTGCTCCAGGCGGGCATCGGCGAGTTCACGTCGCCCGAGACCACCACCCCGCCGTAGCTGATCACGAGGCGCACGTAGTCCGGGTTGACCTTCAGCTTGGCCGCGATCGACGGACTGTGCAGGTTGGGCGCCTGGCGACCGGTAGTCCCCACCTCGCCGCCCATGCCATCGGCGCCGTGGCAGCGCGCGCAGTTGGCCGCTGCCGGGCTGAGCGCCTCGGGCCCGACCTTGACCGAGACGGAGCCACCGCCGCCCGTCACCGGGAAGGTGCCCTCGGTCGTGAACTTGTGCGTCGCATTGGCGCCAGCCTTGATCGTCAGGGTGAAGGCGGCCGTGCCGGTGGCCGATACGGTCTGCTCGGCATCGGTCTTGTTGATGAAGCGCAGCGTGCCGTTCACCGGGATCTCGACCTCGGCCGGATCCATGGCGCCCGACTGCATGGTGACCTCCACGACCACGGTGTCGGGCCCGAAGATCTGGAGGCCAAAGTCCAGCAACTCCTCCTGCTGCGCGGCGTAGACCGCATCGCGCCGGCTCGCATCGGTCAGCCAGTAGAGGGCGGTGAAGAACGCCATGGCGGTGAGCAGGAAGACGCCGAGCGTCTTGAGGCGCATCGATCAGCCCGCGCAGTGCGGCATGTCGGTTGGCGTTCGACTGTCGAAGGTGTCGGTCCCGATCGGCGGCCCGTCCTGGATCTCGCCCGTGTTGACCACGTACACGCCGTCCTCGATCGTGAACGCGAAGCGGTCCATCCCGCGCGGGGCCGGCCCGTCGCGCTTCTCGCCGAGGATCGTGTACTTGCTGCCGTGGCACAGGCACTCGAACCACTTGCTGGCGTCGCACAGCTGCGGGATCTGGCAGCCCAGGTGCGGGCACTTGCGATAGAGGGCCAGGATCTCCTTGCCCGGATCGGCCACGTCCTGGCCGCTCCCCTCGACCAGCGCCTTGCCGGCCGGGACGTTCACCACGAACAGGCGTGCCTTGTTGTTGATGTAGGGCAGCCCGTGGACCCACTCCGGCTCCTGCTCGGCGATGTCAGCCGCGCTGCCGATGGGCAGCTTGCTGCCGAGCCCCTCGCGCACGTTCGGCCACAGGAAGGCCAGCGTGCCGCCAAGGAACTCGAGCGAGAGGAGGGTGACGCCCACCCCAATGACCCGCCGCATGAAGCTGCGCCGGCTCATCTCGCCGACGCGCGGGCCGGGGACCTCCCCGTAGGGCTGGATGCTCATAGCGTGAAGAAGATTCCATCCCAGGGCCAGACCCAGTTCCAGCCCGGGCCCCGGAAGAAGGAGCCGATGAGGGTCACGATGATGCCGCCCACCATCAGGCACATGAAGAAGACCCAGGCCAGCTTCCGATCGCGGGTCGCCTTGTAGGGCGAGCGATCGATGTACGGGATCAAGGCGATGCCGATGAAATAGATCGGCGGGAAGAGGATCCCGACCACGGTGGCGTTGAAGTAGGAGAGCATCTCCTGCAGGCCCAGGAAGTACCACGGCGCCTTGGCGACGTGCGGCGTGACGCCGGCGTTGGCCATGTCCTCCAGGGGAGCGGGAATGAGGAAGGCGGTCACGATCAGCACGATGCTGATCAGCGATGCCATCACGAACTCGGCCCGCAGCAGGTGCGGCCAGGTGAGTACCGTCTCATCGGGCCGCTTGTCGACGCGGACCATCGACTCCTGCTTCACGTAGGCGAGCAGCCGGAAGCGCTCGGTGCCGGGCACGCCCGGCGGGCCGGGGAGCTTGGGGCCGGCGCCACGCTCGACCGTCGGGACGTTGGGCGCCTGGGTCGGGACGTTCTTGTCGGCGGTCGCGTTTCGTCGCTTCTCGATCGTCATCGGTCCATCTCCCTCACACCGGCCCAGAGATGCCGCCGTCCTTCCGGATCCGCCAGAAGTGGATGACCAGGAAGATGGCGGTGATGAGGGGGAAGGCGATGACGTGCATCACGTAGAAGCGGATCAGCGTGCCTTGACCGACCTCGATGCCGCCTAGCAGCACGAAGGCCGACTCACCGGGGACCAGCGGCGCATAGGTGGCCATCTGGGTGCCGACGGTAATGGCCCAGAAGGCGATCTGGTCCCACGGCAGCAGGTAGCCGGTGAAGCTGAGCCAGATGGTGCAGAAGAGGAGGAACGAGCCGACCGCCCAGTTGAACTCCCTGGGTGGCTTGTTTGCGCCGTGGTAGAAGACCCGGATCATATGCAGGAAGACGGTCAGCACCATCAGGT
>JBKOZM010000039.1:0-6072 GCA_046725855.1 Chloroflexota bacterium
GCGCGGGGGGTCGTTCCGGGCATCGACGCGCCAGTGCCGCTGACGGAGGCGCTGGCGGAGGCCGGCCCCGGATCGGTCCTGCTGTACGAGCGGCACGCCGGGCTGCGGCTGACCGAGCTGCCATTGCCACCCGACCTGGTCATCGGTCCCGAGGGAGGCTTCACCCGGGACGAGGTGGCGCTGGCGGAGAGCGCTGGGTTGACCATCGCCGGGCTGGGGCCGCGCATCCTGCGCTCGGAGACCGTGGCGGTGACCGCCGCGGCCGTGATCTTGTCGCGCACCGGCGACTTCGCCTAGGCTCAGCGTATGGCCGACTATGAGCCCGATTGCCTCTTCTGCCGAATCGCCGCCGGCGAAATCTCCTCGGACCGCGTTTTTGAGGACGACAGCGTGGTGGTCTTCCGTGACATCAACCCGCAGGCGCCGACCCACCTGCTGGCCATCTCGCGTCGCCACATCCCTTCAGCCGCCAACTTGACCGATGCCGACGGCGACCTGCTGGCAGCGCTCTTCGGCGCCTTGCGGCACGTCGCCGAGGAGGGTGGCCTGCGCGGCTACCGAATCGTGACCAACGTCGGCGCCGAGTCGGGGCAGAGCGTGTTCCACCTCCACTTCCACCTGCTGGGCGGTCGACGGATGACGTGGCCTCCCGGCTGAACTGGCCGAACCTCTCGCGTTGACCCTCCAGACCCCCGCTGCTAGACTCCGCGGGCTTGCGCGCCGGGCAGGCATGCGGTAGGTGAGAGCCCACCCATCGGTCCAGCGCGAGACAAGAGCAGAGAGGAGGCGAGACGTTTGGCAGAGGTCCGCGTGGGCGAGAACGAGACGTTCGAGAGCGCGCTGCGCCGCTTCAACAAGAAGATCCAGCAATCTGGGATCCTGGCTGAGGCACGGCGCCGCGAGCATTACGAGAAGCCCAGCGTGAAGCGGAAGCGCAAGGAAGCCAAGAAGCGCAAGGCAACCTCCCGCGCCTAGTTCGCCAGACGCTCCCTCCATCCAGCGGGCCCGGTCGAACGGTTGACGAGACCGATGGCGCCCGCGAACATCCGCCGATGACTCTCCAGGAACGGATCGAGTCCGCCATGCGTGACGCCATGCGCGCGCGCGACGAGCGGCGCACGTCGACGCTGCGACTGGCGATGGCGGCTGCCCACAACAAGCAGATCGAGCTGGGCCGCCCACTCAGCGACGAGGACACGCTCGACGTCCTGAGCCGCCAGGTGAAGCAGCGGCGCGAGTCGATCGAGCTGTTCCGCGCCGGCGGGCGCGAGGAGAGCGCCCAGGCCGAGGAGGCCGAGGCCGCCATCCTGGCCGAGTTCCTGCCCCAGCCGCTCTCCACCGACGAGCTCGAGCGGCTCGTGCGCGAAGCGATCGCCGAGACGGGTGCCTCCTCCCCGGCCGACCTGGGTCGGGTGATGGGTCGCGTCGTGCCCCAGACCAAGGGACGGGCCGACGGCAAGGCGGTCTCTGACCTGGTCCGCCGGCAGCTGGGCGGCTGAGGCCATGTTCGTTCCACGAACGCTGATGGAGTCCGAGAGCCGCCCCGGCAGGGGTGCCTTGGTGCGGGCGGTGTCGGTCGGCGGCCTCCTGGCCCTGATCCTGTTCGGGATCCTGACTGTCAACATCGCAACCGCCGGCTTGAACCTCGAGGAAGGCATCCCAGCCCAGGCCGACATCTCGGCCGACCAGGACCTCAGCTTCGTCTCCGACTCGCAGACCCAGGCGAAGCAGGAGGAGGCCGCCGCGGCGGTGCAGGACGTCTACGTCCAGATTGCCCCACAGGCCGATATCCAGGAGCGCCAGCTGCGGGTCTATGACTCGGTGGTGCGGCGGATCACCGGGGTGCTCGAACGGCGTGACGCCGGCACGGTCGCAGCCGAGGATGTGGCCGCGCAGCTGGACGAGCTCATTCCCGAGCTCAGCGATGCCCAGGTGGCGCAGCTGGCCCCGATGGTGATGGCTCGCTGGGAGAAGATCGCTGAGGCCGGTCGCACCGTGTTGGAGGCGACGCTGTCCGAGGAGGTCCGCGAGGACCGGCTCTCCGACGTGCGCCAGCAGGTGCGCACCAACATCACCAACGACCTGGCGCAAGCGGACCGCGAGCTGGCCGGCGACCTGGCGGCCGCGCAGGTGGCGCCGAACGTCGCCTACTCGGCGGCCGAGACGGAGGCGGCCAAGCAGGCCGCCCGCGATGGCGTGGATCCGATCGTGGTGACGGTGCGCAAGGGCCAGACCATCGTCAGCGCCGGCCAGCCGATCACCGTCCTCCAGCTCGAGGCACTCCGACAGCTGGGCCTGACCAGCCCGCGGCTCGAGGCGTCCGAGCTGGTTGGCAGCGCGCTCGTCGCCACGCTCATCGCCTCGCTGCTGGTCGGATTCCTGTGGCGCTTCGAGCCGATGATCTGGTTCCGCAACCGGTCACTGCTGCTCTTCATGGTGGCGCTGATCGGGACCGCCATCGCGATTCGGATCGCGTCCGACCGGACGCTGTGGGCGTACGTGGTGCCGACGGCGGGGACGGTCCTGCTCACTGCGATCCTGCTGGACGGCGCCGCCGGCGCCGCCATGGCGGTGGCGCTCGCGGTGCTGGCCGGCGTGATGAACGGCCAGTCGCTGGGAGTGGCGGTCTACACGCTGGCCGGCGGGCTGGTGGCGCTGACCGCGATCGTGCGCGCGGAGCGTCTCAACGCATTCCTGCGCGCGGGCGGGCTGCTGGCCGTCACCAACATCGCCGTGCTGACCGGCTTCATCCTGCTCGGCCAGCGTGACCTGGCCGGGCTGCTGCAGGGCATCGCGGCCGGGGTCGTCAATGCCGGGCTGGCGGTCGTGCTGGCGGTTGGCTCGTTCGCGGTCATCGGCAACCTGTTCGGGATCATGACCGTCTTCCAGCTGCTGGAGCTGGCCAACCCCTCTTCGCGCCTCCTGCGCCGCTTGCTGCTCGAGACGCCGGGCACGTACCACCACAGCGTGATGGTCGGCAACCTGGCCGAGCGGGCGGCCGAGACGATCGGCGCCGACGCGCTGCTGGTGCGGGTGGGGGCCTACTACCACGACATCGGCAAGATGAAGAACCCGCTGGCTTTCATCGAGAACCAGGCCGGCTCGCGCAACATCCACGACGACCTGACCGCCGAGGTGAGCGCCCGCATCATCGCCAGCCACATCCGCGACGGCATCGACCTGGGCTATGAGTACGGCCTGCCGGTGCAGATCATCGGCTTCATCCCGCAGCACCACGGCACCAGCGTGATGAGCTACTTCTACGGCAAGGCGCTGCTCGAGGCGGGCGGCGACGAGGAGGCGGTCAAGAAGGACCTCTTCCGCTACCCGGGGCCCAAGCCGCAGAGCCGCGAGGCGGCGATCCTGATGCTCTCCGACGGGGTCGAGGCATCGGTCCGGTCGCTGGATGACAAGGACGAGGCCAGCATCCGGGCGATGGTCGACCGGATCGTGGACGCCCGGGTCGAGGATGGCCAGCTGGACGATGCGGAGCTGACGCTCAAGAACATCACCCAGATCAAGGAGGCCTTCGTCCAGCAGCTGCTGGGGATGTACCACAGCCGCATCAAGTACCCCGACAACGTCGTACCGCTGGAGCCCTCGCGCCGCGAGCAGGCCTGAACGAGGCCCAGACAGCAAACCTTGAGCCGGCGGGGCGGGTCGCCTACGATGGTCGAGCCATGGCCGCCGCCATCACCTTCCACGACAAGATCGGGCACGAGCGCCTCGAATCTGCAGTGGAGCCGCTGACCGCGCAGCAGGTTCGGGAGCTTCTGGAGGCAGCCGTGCGCGAGACGACGCGAGCGGCGATGGGCAACGGCGACGTGGAGGTCGAGCTGACGCTGTGCTCGGACGTCGAGATGACGCGCCTGAACTTCGACCACATGCGCGAGCGCGGCCCAACCGACGTCCTCGCCTTTCCCCTCCACGAGTGGTCAGTCGACGGCAGCCATTCCCACCTGGCCGATGACGACGGGTTCCTGCCACCCGGCGCGATGCTGCTCGGCGACGTGGTGATCGACGTCGACCAGGCCGTGCGCCAGGCGGCCGAGGGCGGCTGGAGCGTGGCGGAGGAGATGACGCTGCTCGCCATCCACGGGACGCTCCATCTGCTCGGCCACGATCACGCCGACATCGACGAGGAGGAGCAGATGCGCTCGCTCGAACGCGACGTGCTGCACGTGCTCCATCGCCGGCACCACGAGGTGTCCTGGCAGCCCGGCTCCCTCTTCGATCGCGCCGGCCACGCGGTGACGACCGGCAGCTAGCCCTCGCGGGCGCCGTGCGGAGCGCGCGGCGCGGCGCGGTGCGCTAGGCGCGGCGCTCGGTCGGCGCGAGCAGCCAGGCCGCGAGCAGTGCGGCGAAGGCAATCAGCGCTGCGGTGATCATGAGTCCAACCCTCCCATCGGTTACACCTGGTAGGCGATCTCGCCGTGCTGGGCCAGATCGAGCCCGGCCTCCTCGGCGTCGCCTGCGACCCGAATCCGAACCACGAGGTTGATGGCCAGCAGGATGCCGGCGGTCATTGCAGCGGAGTAGATCGCAACCGCTCCCACGGCCAGCGCCTGCACACCGACCTGCGCCAGGTTGCCGGCCAGCAGCCCGTCGCGGCCGGCCTCGTTGACGGCAACCGTGGCGAAGACGCCGGTGGCCAGCGCCCCGAAGGCGCCGCCCACGCCGTGGACCGCGAAGACGTCCAGCGCGTCGTCAATCCGCGAGCGCAGCCGCAGCAGCGAGGCGCCATAGCAGACCACGCCAACGCCGAAGCCGATCAGGATCGAGGCGGCCGGCGTCACGAATCCTGCGGCCGGGGTGATGGCGACCAGCCCGGCGACCGCGCCGATCGCCGCCCCCAGCACCGACGGCGTGCCGCGGTGCATCCAGCTGATGGTGACCCAGGTCAGGGCGGCCATGGCCGCGGCCGTGTTGGTGGTGACCAGCGCCACCGCGGCCACGCCGTTGGCGCCCAGCGCGCTGCCGGCATTGAAGCCGAACCAGCCGAACCACAGCAGGCTGGCGCCCAGCACGGTCATCGGCACGTCGTGCGGCTCGGTAGTGGCCAGCAGGCCCATCCGCCGCCCAATGATCAGGGCCGCCACCAGCGCCGCGACCCCACTCGCCAGGTGTACGACCGTGCCGCCCGCGAAGTCGAGCACGCCCAGCCCCGCCAGCCAGCCGTCGGGTGACCAGACCCAGTGCGCGATGGGGGCGTAGACCAGCGTCGACCAGGCCACGGCGAACAGGACGAAGGCCTTGAAGCGCTTGCGCTCGGCAAAGGCGCCGGTGATGAGCGCCGGGGTGATGATGGCGAACATCATCTGGAACGCCATGAAGGCCAGATGCGGCACGCTGGTGGCGTAGGTGTCCGACGGCGCGCCGGTGACGCCCTCCAGCCCCAGCCAGTCCAGCCCACCAATCAGGCCCATGCCGGTGTCGGGACCGAAGGCCAGGGTGTAGCCCCACAGCACCCAGGTCACGCTCACCAGGGCCAGGATGAAGAAGCTGTGCATGATCGTGCTGAGCACGTTCTTGCGCCGCACCAGCCCGCCGTAGAAGAAGGCGAGGCCCGGGGTCATCAACATCACCAGGGCGATGGAGATGAGCACCCAGGCGGTGTCTCCGGCGTTGATCTCGGGCGTGGTTTGCATCGGTCGTCCGCGGTCCCTCCTGCTCGGGCGGCTGTCCTGTGCACCCAGCCTATGGACCGATGCGGCCGATTCGCTAGGCCGGTGCGCCTCTGCGGGCACTAGAATGCTTGTGCACTATGCACAAGCCTCGCTCTGGCGCGCTACCACCGCTGGTGGTGCAACAGCGCGTTTGGGCCCGATTTCCCGGGTTTCGACGGCCGTCGGACGTGCCCTCACCACGGCTGGGGGTACGCCAGCGGTTCCCCAGCGTGGGAAGCGCCGATGCACCACTGTGGGTGGTACGAGCGCTTCAGCGTGAGGCGCTGAGCTCGGGTGGGACCTGGCCCGAGCCAAGGATCGCGTCCACCACCATGGCCGCCGTGGCCGGCCCGGTGGAGATGCCCCAGGGACCATGCCCCACGCAGACGAAGAGACCCTCCACATC